>JBBKXO010000213.1:0-5898 GCA_037969525.1 Burkholderiales bacterium
CGCCGCGACCACCCGCGGTTCAAGCCAGAAAATATCAATAAAAACAACAGATTGCTTGAAATTCTCGAATCCATAGCCCGTGCCCACGGCGGCACCCCGGCGCAAGTGGCACTGGCCTGGCTGCTGGCGCAGGGCGCGGATATCGTGCCTATCCCCGGCACCAAGCGACGTCAGTATCTGGAAGAGAACTGCGCCGCGGCGGATCTGCAGTTGAGTACAGGTGAGATTGCCAAACTCAGTGCGGCATTTCCGCCGGGCGTCACGGCTGGAACGCGATATCCCGAAAAGCAGTTGAAGGCACTGGGAATTTGAAGCGGCCGTTATCGCTGGCTAAATATTCTGGTGGTTCAAGCGTTCATCGGACCCGAGCTTGCCGCCCTTGGCGGGAACCACCTTCCAGCCCCAGCTCATTTCACCCGTCTCGATCATCTGCAGTCCGAGATTGCGCTCCGCATAGTCGGCCATATACGGTTTTCTCCAGCCGTTGAAGTGCCGTACCAATGTTTCCGGATATATCGGGAGATACACGCCGTCGCTGCTCTTCTCGGCATGCTGACAGTTAAATCTGACTGACTCGAGCAACATGACGTTCGCGCCAGATACTGAGAATGTTCTCCGTCGCTGCTCGTGATCCGCGAAAGCGTCGGAAGGCAACAGGCGTATGTGTGTAATCTCGTCTCCGCCCCATTCGGCCATCCGGTATGGCCTAGAGAAACGGTTGTCGATTTTCTCCTTGATTTCCAGGAATTTATCAAGATATGCGGAGTAGTAGGACCGAACGGCATCGGGGTTCCGATGGTTGAGGTATATCACGCCGCCATTGAGTTTGCCGAGATCGCCCTGCTGCTGTTTTGTCCAGCACGCATAGGTCAGGCCAATGTCAAACGGCAGGTCGAACGCGCTCGCGGGATTACGTTCGAAGAGCTCGTCGTATTCAACGGCCATGGTCGGGCGTTTGAACCACGTTGACTCGACGAAGTTGCGCATGGCGTAGGCACGAATCAGCTGGACGTCGTTCGTGGATATATCGGGGGGGGCGATGCGCACCACCCGAGTTACAGGAAGGTCCATAGGGACGATCGCCGTTTCATGAGTATAGAAATGGATTTCGCCAGTGACACCGGCTTGCCGCGCTGAGGCAACCATGAGACTGAGCAAGGCAAAATCGTCCCGCGTGCGCGCCGGCTCGTTCTTGGGCAGATAAAATAAGAACAGGTCAATCGTGGAATATTTCAAGTTCGTCTCTACGCGCCGGTAAGCTCGGAAAACAGGGCTGACAGTAAAGTTTACCCCGCCTTTTTCAACAATGGAAAATCTATCCTCGACCTGTCGAACGGGCAGTCACGTGAAAATTACCTCAACTGCAGCGGTTTTCCGATGTTTGCGGGCACTGCGTCGGCCCAAGGCATCTGATTTCCCAAGAATCATAACGTTCGCATCAGCGCAAGCCGAGCCACTGAATCGATCGCGGCATAAACCGGTTCAGCGATACGAATCATCTTGCGTTAAGCAAGATCATCCCGCCGCACAGTCGGAATAAAGTATGGATAGGCGCAGGCGGTCGGCAGGAGTCACGCCTGATTGCTAAAATATTTCTCGAGGTCGCGGGCCTGATGGTGCAATCAGCGCGGCCGCGCGGCGACAAATAACATGGCGTCGCGTTCGGTGAACCACTCTTTCGAGTATTCGCAATTGCGGAATTCGTCGAAGTAAGGTCCGCCCAGCGTGTGATGCACCAAGGCCGCGTCAGCGCGTGGATTATCGTAGCCGACCAGGTGGTTCCATCGCGACGGGAGTTCACCAATCATGCGCTCATCGTCAAGCCATTTGAACTGGTGCAATTCGAGACCGGAAGCGGTATTCACGTAGTCGGGCGTAAGCTTACCGCAGCGCGCATTGTTGAACAGCATCACGCTGGACCAGTTTTTCTTCTCGTACTTCGTCTGTGGCTCATTGAGAAACTTGCGTGTTTCCCTCGCCACGTGATTGTGTTTAACAACCATGACCGCGTATCGCTCGTCGCGCAATGCCCACAGCTTGGCAATATCGTCGAGCATCAGCATGTCACAGTCCATGAACACGGACCAACCTGCGTAATCCGAAAGCCATGGCGTCAGGAAGCGCGAAAACGAAAAGTCCGTCGATTGCAACGGATGGCGCTCACGGTGAAATGAATCGCGCAGTTGCGACAGCATAATCGGGGCAACACTTACCGGTTGTGAGGCGCGAGTGTGAATGCTGTAGGCAAGTACGCTGAAGGCTACGGCTTCACGACCATCGTAACCGATGAAAACATTAATCATAATACTTCTGTCAGTCCAAGTTTGGAGGCGCTGTTGCGCGAGCTTACTACGGTCTCCCGGTCATGCAAATCGTCCGGGCCGAAATTCACCGTCCTTTCCAATCAATACCTGAAGCGACGTATAGCGCCGGAATGCTCCGCGCTTGGCTGTATACTCAAAAGCTGCTGTCTTGCGGCAGCCCAGATTGCCCGCGTGGAGACCTTCCCGGCACGCGAATTTGCCGACTAATTTGATACGTGATCGATTGTTGAACTTGAGCAAACCCGGTTGAGTGTCGCGTGTCATGTGCACACAAATTGTTGTCGCTACGCAATTCACGGACGTGTAAATGAGTAAGAACGAAACCTCAGTGCTATTCTTGGGCAAGGCACGGGATTGGCACGTAGACAGAGCCGTCGAGTTTTGCCGGCGCAATTTCGCTGAGGTGCGGGTATTTCTCGGTGACTGGGGAGATCCGATTCCCGCGGCCATCCAAGATACGCACTGGGATTGCATCATCAGCTACCTTTCCCGCTGGATCGTTCCTGCGGCAGTACTGCACAAGGCAGCACACGCGATCAATTTTCATCCAGGTTCACCGGAATATCCGGGCTATGGTTGCAACAATTTTGCGATTTACGAAGGCGCTGCCGAATTTGGCGCCACATGCCACCATATGGCGGCCCAAATCGATGTTGGACCGATTGTGGCCGTCTCCCGCTTCCCGGTATTACCCACCGACACCGGCGGCACCCTGCTCCTGAGAACCTATGATCGTCAGCTGGTGCTGTTTTATGACGTCATCGAACGCATAATACGTGGCGAAGCCCTTCCGGTTGCGCGTGACCGGTGGACGCGCAAGCCGTTTACCAGAGGGCAGTTTGAGGCATTGGGGCGAATCACGCCGGAGATGAGCGACGAAGAGGCGATGCGGCGCAGGAAAGCGGTCGATGTCAGCGCACTGCAGCAGGCCGGTTAAACACGGGTAATGGCAGGCGCAGAATAAACGGGTCGAAAGGCGAGCAAGCAACGATGAAACCTGCAGAAAACCGGAGCGATGGCCCCGGCGTTCCTGATCTTGCGGTGTTTGGCCGGTCGCCGGCCTTTGCGGAAGCGCTGCATGTCGGCCGTCCCAACATCGGAGATCGCGCACGCTTCCTCGAACGCATGAACGACATCCTTGACCGGCGCTGGCTGACCAATCAGGGCAAATACGTGATTGAGCTTGAGCAGCGTATTGCGGAGTATGTCGGCGTGCGCAACTGCATCCTGGTGAGTAACGGGACCGTCGGCCTGGAACTGCTGATCCGGGCTCTTGAGCTGAAGGGTGAGGTGATAGTTCCGGCGTTTACTTTTGTTGCCACCGCCCACGCACTGCAGTGGCAGGAAATCACCCCGGTGTTCGCGGATATCGATAGTACAACCCACTGCCTCGACCCGGAGAGCGTGGAGCGGATGATCACGCCCCGCACGACGGGCATCATCGGCGTGCATCTCTGGGGCCGGCCCTGCGCAATCGAGCCGCTTGCCGGGATTGCAGAAAAACACAATCTGAAGCTGATATTTGACGCTGCCCACGCCTTTGGCTGCTCGTACGGAAAGCGCATGCTCGGCTCGTTCGGAGAGGCCGAGGTATTCAGCTTTCATGCAACCAAACTCATGAACACATTCGAGGGCGGGGCTGTCGTCACGGACAACGACGAGCTTGCCAAGAAGCTGCGGCTGATGCACAACTTCGGTTTTGCCGGCTACGATCGGGTCATTTACTTAGGCACCAATGGCAAGATGTCCGAGGTATGCGCGGCCATGGGGCTTACCAATCTCGAAAGCCTCGACGAGATTATTGATGTCAATCTGCGCAACTACCGGGCTTATGGGAAATGCCTGGCGGGGCTGCAGGGATTGACCCTCGCCGCGTATGACGCGCAGCATCGCAACAATCATCAGTATGTGGTGGTCACCGTGGATGATGATGCGGCCCTGACCCGGGATGAAATGATAGAGGTGCTGCATGCGGAAAACATCATTGCGCGCCGTTATTTCTATCCGGGGGTGCACCGGATGGAGCCCTATCGGTCCAATTTTCCGCACGCTCACCTGTTGTTGCCGCGCACCGAGCAGTTGTCCCGGCAGGTGATGGTGCTGCCGACGGGTACTGCAATCACCGAGCAGGATATTGCCCGGATCGGCGAGGTGCTACGCACGGCCATCAGTGCCGCGCGGCCGGTGCGCGAAAAGTTGAACACGCTGCGCCAGCCGCCAGCCGCCGGCTAGATCAGCTTTTCCCCGCGCCCGGCGCGTTCCGCCATTTCCTGTTGAAACTCGGGCGGGCCGTAGGCGGAGACCGCCTGCTGCCGGGTGAACGCGCCATTTTCCACAATCTGCTCCGAGTGCAGCAGCATGCGGTTATGTTCCTCGGCAAACTGCTGCAGCCATTTGAGAGCGCGCGGTGGTATGCGTCTGCCCACCGGAACCGCGACATCCACCGGCAATCCCCGCCAGGTATGGTGATCGAACAGTACAATTACTTTTGAATTGCTTGGTTTCATCCATTCCGGCAGTGGGCTGTTGTCCATGCGCCAGCCACAGATGAACTTGACACAGGGATCAACCGGGCGATTGGCATAGTCATTGCAGCCCGAGCCAGTGCTGTGCGGGCACGGCCGACCCGGATATACCGCGACGCCGTCAACGCGGATTTGCAGCCAGCCGTCGCAGCAACCCGTGCAGGGCTGGCATTCGCGAGGTGCGTTTGTTTTGGCCAATCTGTTTCCCGATCACCGCGTGTTCAGGTGGTGAATTGTCAAATCTGCCGCGCCGCGACATCTGCAGGCGTGCCGACAGCATTACATGTTGCAACCCGTATTATATAAGTCACGTTCCGGGCGGACATTACAAACATAGGTTCAGCGAGCGGCTTGAGTAAGATCCTGCTGCAGTTCGGCCAGTGCCGCCTGCCAGTCGCCGTCACAGGACTGTCTGTAGATGGTAAATCCCGGAAACCAGGGAGAACTGCGCCCGGCGCGCAGCCAGCGCCATTCGGCGGGGCGCGGCACCAGGACGCGGCCGGTTCTGCCCACGGCTGCACGCAGGTGCATGTTGGTGTTGCTGACGCCGACGTATTCCTCGATCAATGCCAGCAGCGCCAGCATGGCTTCCAGGTTCTCGTTGACGTCGGAGAAGTCATGCACCGGCCGCTGGAGCGCCGACGACAGTGCATCGAATTGGGCCGGCGCAGGCTGGCGCTGCAGGGCAATGATGGTGCCGCTAAAACCGCTGACGGCGCGGGCGAGTTGCGCCGGGTCTATGGCCTTGTGCAGCACCCAGTCCACGCCTTTTTGCTGGTGTGGTGGCGTGCCGGCGCGCCAGGTGAGGCCGAGGTAGGGCGGCGGGCCGGCACGGGCGAGGCGCTCGCGCATGGTTGCCAGACTGCCAGCAAGCGGTTCCAGCAGGATGCTCGGCGGGGGCGCAGGCCAGAACACTGCGATATGTTCCGCAAAGTCCAGTGCTGGTGTCGTGCTCAGGTCTTGGGGGATCGCGGGATATTTCGTGGCCGGCAGTGCGGTCATTGCGTGCGGGAGATCGCCTATCAGCATGTTTGCGTCTGCCGCCGGCA
>JBBKXO010000214.1:0-4742 GCA_037969525.1 Burkholderiales bacterium
GCGCTGCCAGTACGCGATGGCACAGCAATCAAATATCGTTTCCGCGAAGCCCTGCTCGGCAAAGCGGCATTCGAGTAACCGGGAGTACTCGCAATGGATACCGCATCCGGCAAGCTGGCCCGTTACCAAATGTACATCGGCGGGAAGTGGGTCGCCGCCGCCAGTGGTGAACATTTCACCAGCGACAACCCGTACACCGGCAAGCCGTGGGCGGAGATTCCGCGTGGTGGCGCGGATGACGCAGCGCGCGCCGTCGAAGCCGCGCACACGGCGCTGACCAGCGGTGAATGGCCCAAATGCACAGCGACCCGGCGCGGCGCCTTGCTGCGCAAGCTGGGCGACCTGATTGGCGACAAGTCCAAATTCCTTGCTGAAATCGAAGTGCGCGACAACGGCAAGCTCTACGCCGAAATGAGCGCACAGACCGCGTACATGGCGCAGTGGTATTACTACTATGGCGGGCTGGCCGACAAGATCGAGGGCCATGTCATCCCCAGCGACAAGCCAGACACCTTTAATTACACGCGTTATGAACCCGTCGGCGTCGTCGCCTGCATCATTCCGTGGAACTCCCCGCTGCTGCTGGCGGCGTGGAAACTGGCCCCCGCATTGGCCGCCGGCAACACCGTGGTGCTGAAGCCGTCGGAATACACTTCGGCATCGCTGCTTGAATTCATGAACCTGATTGAGCAAGCCGGATTCCCGCCGGGTGTGGTCAATGTAGTCACCGGTTTTGGCGCCGAAGTCGGCACGCCACTGGTCGAGCATCCCAAAGTGGCCAAAGTGGCGTTTACCGGCTCCGATGCTACCGGCCAGAAAATTTACGAAGCGGCAGCCCGCAACTTGAAGCGCGTCAGCATGGAACTGGGCGGCAAATCGCCCAACATCGTGTTTGACGATGCCCATATTGACAATGCCATCAAGGGCGTGATCTCGGGCATCTTCGCTGCCACCGGGCAGACCTGCATCGCCGGCTCGCGCCTGCTGGTGCAGCAATCGATCCACGATCAGTTCGTGGAAAAACTGGTGGCCTTTGCAAAGACCGCAAAAATGGGCGATCCGATGAGCGCGGACACCCAGGTTGGCCCAGTTACTAATCCGCCGCAGTTTGAGAAAATTCTCAAATACATGGACATCGCCAAGGGCGAAGGTGCGAAAGCCGTGCTCGGCGGCGAGCGCGCAACACGCCCGGAATGCGGCAACGGCTGGTTTGTCGAGCCGACCATCTTCACCGGCGTGAAGAACTCCATGCGCATCGCGCAGGAAGAAGTGTTCGGCCCGGTGCTGTCGGTGATCCCTTTCAAGGACGAAGAAGAAGCCATCGCCATCGGCAACGACGTGGTGTTCGGCCTCGCCGCCGGTGTCTGGACCCAGAACATGCGGCGCGCCTTCACCATGGCCGAGAAACTGCAGGCCGGCACCGTGTGGGTCAACACCTACCGCGCAGTCTCCTATCTGTCACCGTTCGGCGGCTACAAGCGCTCCGGCATCGGCCGCGAGAGTGGCCAGGAAATGATCAAGGAATATCTGCAGACCAAGAGTGTGTGGATATCCACCGCGACGGAAGTACCCAATCCCTTCATCATGCGCTGACCCGGGCGCTAAAGCAGACAGTACTCCCCGAATACCGACAGCCACACCCATCGGCAAAACCGGAGGGGCGCTGGCTTCGTTATACTGTTGCCGGGAGTAAGCGACCGTATTAGTACCGCATCCGCCAGGATGCATCTACACCGATGCCTGTCCCCATACCAATCTCAGAAGAGGAGCGATGATGTACGTAATAGATAGCAAAAGGCTGACACTGGCTGGCGCACAAAAAATGGTGGAAACTGCAATTAGCCTGGCCCGTGAAGCCAATTTCGCGATTGCCGTCGCCGTCGCAGACGCCGGCGGCCATCTGATCGCCATGGAACGCATGGATGGCGGAAGATTTCATACCGTGCATTCTTCAACGACCAAAGCCGCCTGTGCCGCTTCCAACAAACGCCCCACCACAGCCAAGGGTGCGGCAGGTCAGTCCCTGGACACAGCGCATGCCATCGGCCTCGCCCTTGCCGCCGGTCCCGAGCGCTGGACCGCCATGGAAGGCGGTTATCCCGTAATTGTCGATGGTGAGTGCATCGGCGGTGTCGGTGTCAGCGGCGGTAATTGGGAATTTGATGATAATGTGGCACGTGCGGCCGTCGAATCCATCGGCGCCGGCTGGAAAATATAGATTCCAATTCAATAAGCAGGATGCACGGCGCGCCAAGGCGCGGATCGCGCAAACCTGCTAACGAGGAGATTTGAAGTATGGCTTTCAAGCCCATTAACGTCGCCTGTCTGGGCATGGGGTGGTGGTCGGATGTACTGGCCGACGCCATCCAGCGTTCGGACAAAATCAACATTACCGCCTGTTTCACGCGCTCGGATGACAAGCGGCAGGCCTTTGCCAAGAAATACAACTGCAGGCCGGCGGCTACCTATGAGGAAATTCTCAAGGACAAATCCATCGACGCCATCATCAACACCACACCCAACAACGTGCACCTTGAAACCACGCGTGCCGCAGCCGAGGCAGGCAAGCACGTGTTTCTCGACAAGCCCATCGCCAATTCAGTATCGGAAGGATTTGCCATCGCCGCAGTCTGCCGCAAGGCCGGTGTGGTGCTGGGCATGGGCTACCAGCGCCGGCGCGAAGCCCACTTCCGCTGGATCCGCAAACAGATTGACGCCGGCGTGTTCGGGAAAATGGTCAATGCCGAAGCCAACATCAGTCGTGACCGTCTGGGCAAGGTCGACCTCAATTCATGGCGCTATACCGCGGAAGGCATGCCCGGCGGCGTGATGCTGCAGATTGGCATTCATTACGCCGACGTGCTCGAATATCTGATGGGACCGGTGGTCGCAGTCAGCGGACGTTTCGCGCAACTGGTCCTGCCGGGCGACAACCCGGATGTAGCCAGCCTGGTGCTGGAACACGAGAACGGCGCACTGTCCACGTTGAACGCCAGCTACGCCTCGGCCTCCGAGTATTACCTGATGAACATTTACGGCAAGGAAGCCAGCGCCTATTACGACCTGCACGGCGGCCTGCGTTTCCTGAAGCGCGGATCCGATCGTGCCGAGCCGGTGAAAGTAGACAAGATCGATACTTTCGTCGACGAACTGGAAGAGTTTGCAGCTGCAGTGCGCGGCCAGGGCCAACCTGAAATGGACGGCGAAAAAGCCAGCCGGTCGCTGGCGGTGATCCGCGCCGGTATCAAATCGGCGCGCGAAGGCCGGCGCATCGAAGTGGCGGAACTCGTCAAGAACGACTGACATGCTCGACAGGGTGCCGTGGTAAAAACTATTACTAGCCGGCAGCCCCATCCGAACCGGCAATAGAAACTAAAAAAACAGAATTACGCATGACCTCACCACAACCGAAGGAGGAAGCCATGAACACCAGATTTACAGATATGCACAAGCTCCGCCATATTCTGGCGGCAATTGCCGCGACCGCAGTCACGGCCATGATGCCGGCAGCCGCCACCCAGGCCGCGGGTTTTCCCCAACAACCGGTGGAGATGACCGTGCTCTTTGGCGGCTCCAGCGCCACAATCGCCCAGGTATTGTCCGACGCCATGTCCAAACAACTGGGAACCCCGGTTGCAGCAGTCAGCCGCACTGGTGGCGGTGGTGCAGTTGGCTACTCCTACGTCAAGTCGACACCAGCCAACGGCTACAACATCGTCTGGAATTCGAATTCCATCAGCACCGCCTATCACAACGGCAACATGAATTTCGATTACCAGGCGTTTGATCCCGTGGCACGGGTCGGCATGGAAGTGCCGGCGCTCGCCGTCCGCAGCGATTCGGGCTGGAAAAACCTCAAGGAATTCGCCGCTGCTGCGAAGAAACAGAAAATGAAAGTCGGCATCTCGGGCCGCGGCTCGTTCACCCACCTCGCCTCGGCTGCATTGTTCGACAAGTTGGGCATAGAGGTAATCTATGTGCCATACGGCAAGGGCAGCGCACCCGTGGAATTGCTCGGCGGGCGTGTCGACGCCGCGCTGCAATGGCCTTCGCAGTTCAAGGCCCAGGCTGATGCCGGACAATTGCGCATCATTGCCGTTACCAGCACCGAGCGAGTGCCGATAGTGCCTGACGTACAAACCGCCAAGGAACAGGGTTACGACGTAGACGTGGTGATGTGGCGCGGCATTGCAGTACCCAAGGGCACGCCGGCGGATGCCGTGGCCAAGCTCGAAGGCGCAATCAAGACCGTGGTGAACAGCCCGGACTTCAAGGAGCGCAGCGCAAAACTGGGATTCGAACCCGCGTTTCTGTCTGCCGCCGACTTCGGCAAGGTTATCGCCAGTGACGATGCCACTATCGGCAAACTGATGGGGCAACTCGGCTTGAAGAAGCAGTAATAATCCATGCGCCTGGACCGCTGGCTGGGGCCCTGCATAGCACTGCTGGCCCTGGTCTGGCTGTGGTTGTCTTATACCTACATACCGGGCGCCCGTGGCGAGGGCGAGCCCGGACCACGCGCCTTCCCCATCGTGCTCGGCGTCACGCTGCTGGGCATAGGGCTCATCATCAGTATTGCCGCCTGGACCAGAAGTTCACGCAGGCCAGCGGCGGCGGTGGTCAAAGCCGTTTCCAGCCATGAGACACGCATGGTGGCAGGTATTTTCCTGCTGCTGATTTTCTACGCTTTTACCATGGAAAAACTGGGCTTCCTGATTGCCACCCCTGTGTCTATCGTGCTC
>JBBKXO010000215.1:0-3412 GCA_037969525.1 Burkholderiales bacterium
AGCACATAGAACAGAAAATACATCTGCACCAGCAATGGCGTGCTGCGTACGAATTCGACAAAAGCCGCCGCCGGCCAGCTGAACCAGGCTGACTTGCAGCGTCGCATAAGCGCCAGCAACAACCCCAGAGTCAGCGCCAGCACCATGCCGGCCAGCGTCGCCTGCACCGTCACCCACAATGCAGGCGCGAAGCGCGGCAGTATTGCCATGGCATAGGACCAGTCGAATATCATGTCAGGCCGCCGTATGCCAGCGCTTCTCGACCCAGCGCATGCCACCGGTGATACACAGCGCCAGCGCAAAGTACGCCAACAGCACTACAGTGAAAATCTGGCCGGTCTGCAAGGTTTCAGTACGCGCCAGCTGCGCTGCAAAAGTCATTTCAGTCACCGCAATCAGCGATACCAGTGCACTGTTCTTCAGCAACTCGATCGCCAGATTTCCGGCAGGCGGCAGCATGGCCGGCACCGCCTGCGGCCAAACCACCCGGTACAGCGTCTGCACCGGTGACAGACTGAGCGCAGCCGCCGCATCCCACTGCCCTTTCGCTATCCCGCGGATGGCGCCCCGTACGACTTCGGCACCATAGGCACCGGCATTCAGCCCCAGTGCAGCGATGGCTGCAGTCATGGCCCCAATATCGATGCCGAATCGCGGCAATACGAAATAGATCCAAAACAGTTGCACCAGCGCGGAGGTGCCGCGGAATATTTCTACGTAGGTCGCTGCAGGCCAGGACAGCAGACGATTGCGGGAGGAACGGGCCAGTCCGGCCAGGCACGCCGCCACCACGGCCACTATCGCAGCGCCAGCGGTGATTTGCACGGTGACCATCATGCCCCGACCCAGGGTTACCGCCAGATCGCCGTAGTCCATCATGCCGTCAGGCCCTCAGCTCCCGCACAACGCAGCGGCAGTGACTTTTCCGGGCATTTCCTTTTCAGTAAAACCGAAAGAACCCACGAGTTCCAGATGACGTGGTGTGCCGATCAGCTTGGACAACCCGTTATTGAAGGCAGTCAGCAATTCAGTATCCATAGTGCGAAAACCGAATGCGCCATAACCCTGCACCTCGACCCCGTTGATTTGCGGGTCGGTAAATGGCGCGGCCCGTTCCACCTTGCCGCTACCACGGGACAGCAGGTCGTTGACCGTCAGGCTGGTCGCGGCGTAAGCGTCGGCGCGCCCAGCGGCAACGCCTTCCATTGCACTGATGGCGTCGGGAAACACGACGACGCGGTCATCAGGAATACTGGTTGCGCGGGCATAACTGCGCTGCACTGCACCTACCACCACCGCAAGCCTGGCATCGGGTCGCCGCGCCACGTCCGTATAGCTATGCAGTTTCAGCGGATTACCCGGCGCCACCAGGAACGCCTCACCGACGCGGTAAGTGGGATTCGAAAAGGCAATCTCCCGGCAGCGTTCCGGCAGGATATACATACCGGCGGCAATAATGTCGAAGCGGCGCGCTTTCAATCCGGGAATCAGCGACCCGAATTCTGTCAGCACGCCTTCGACCTCTTTGATCCCCAGTTCACCCAGCACCGTGCGCGCGATTTCCGGTGCCTCGCCGGTGACCCGGCCTGCCGCTGTATCGAAGTAGGCATAAGGCGCTTCGTTGGCATAACCGATGCGCAGTTTGCCCTGACGCTTCGCCCAGGCGAGTGTGGTGATCTGCGGTGCACGCCCCGCTTCTGATTCGCAGCCACCGAGCAGCGGCGCCAGCGCCACCCCGGCAAGGCCGCCGAGAAATTCGCGTCGCGTATAAATTGCGCCCGCAGCAGGACCATCGTTAACGACGCTCAACGCTGCGACGGCGCAACGCGCTCGAGCAATGCCACGTTTTCACGCGCCGCAATGAATTCAGGGCGCGGACGCAGCCCATGCTGCGGGGCCTCCAGATGATTTTCCACGCTGTTATAAACGCAAAACAGGTTGGATCGCGGAAATGGTGAAATATTGCTGTTCGAGCCGTGCATCAGGTTACTGTCGAAAAACAGCACCGAACCAGCCGGACCTTTGGCTGACTGCAGTCCGCCGCGTTCAATCAGAAAACCGAGGCTGGTCGGATCCGGCACGCCGAACTCCTGCTTGCGCAGAGATTTTTTGTAATGATCCTGCGGCGTCTGGCCGATGCAGGCGATGTAATGCATGTGCGATCCCGGCACCAGCATCAGCGGCGCGTTGAATTCGTTGTTTTCCGTCAACAGCACCACGCAGCTCACCGCGCGCATGCGCGGCATGCCGTCTTCGACATGCCACGTTTCAAAATCCGAGTGCCAGTAAAATCCCTTGCCGGCGTAACCGGGCTTTAGATTTATCCGTGACTGATGAATATAAACATCGCTGCCCAGCAGCTGCCGCGCCACATCCAGCAGCCGGCCGTCCCTTATCAGCTGATCGAACACGGCGTGCAGCCGGTGCGCCCGGAATACCGAACGCACTTCGCGGCCATCGGGCTCGTACACCGCCTCTGGACGCTGCTCACGACTGCTGGCAGCAGCGAGATTTTTACCCTCCCGCAGCAAAGCCGCTGCCTCCGATTCCGGCAACAGGCCGCGCAGTTGGATGAAACCATTCTTGTGATAGCTGCGCAACTGAAGTTCGGATAATGCAAATTCGCCTTGCGCATACGGTCCCGGATGAACCACCGGATCCTGACGCAGGATAATCGCCGCCTCGCCGTCAGTGCGCGATTGATAAATATCTGAAACCAAAACCATATTTAAGCCCTTTCTTGAACTTCAATCCGCCGTTTCTGCCAACAGCGGGTAGACACCGTTTTCATCATGCACTTCGCGCCCGGTCAGCGGCGGATTGAACACGCAGATCAGCCGCATGTCCTCATGTGCGCGCAGGAAATGTTCGTCATGATCGTTCAGTGCATAAATCACGCCTGGCTTGATTGCGTGCACCTTTCCATCCGCAACAGTTTCGACCTCACCAGATCCCGCAATGCAGTAAACGGCTTCGAGGTGATTCTGGTACCAGATGTGGGTTTCGGTGCCGGAGAAGATCGTGGTTTCGTGCACAGAAAATCCCAATCCGTCACGAGCCACCAACAGCCGCTGGCTGACCCAGTTGGTTGTCGCGACGTCGTGCGCCGAGCCTTTGATCTCTTCTATGCTGCGGACTATCATCGCGCGGCTGTCCGGAAGTTGACGTATTTCACCTTGCGGTCCCGCCCCTGCATACGGTCCACGCTGAGCACATCCGCCACGCTGTCCTCGATGATATCCAGCCCCTTGCACAGGAGCTGCTCATCTATGGTCAGCGCCGGCAACAGCTTGAGCACATCATCGGCACCGGAGGTTTCGATCACGAGGCCATTTTCGAAGCACCGTTTGGCGATATTGCCTGCCAGCTGCGGATCCTTCGCCGCCAGCCCCTGGATCATGCCGCGCCCACG
>JBBKXO010000216.1:0-12336 GCA_037969525.1 Burkholderiales bacterium
GACGTAGGCAACGTGCTCGTCGACTACCAGCAACTTGCGGTGGTTGCGGCGGTGATAGCGCAGCGGTTGGCGCCAACTCCAGCGATGGAACCATCGTACGCGTACCCCCCGTTCGCGCAGGTGGCGCTGCAGCGCAAGCGACGAATTGCGCCACGCACCGGCCGCGTCAAGATGCAGTCGCACATCGATGCCCGCCGCGGCGCGCTCGGCCAGCGCCTCGGCGAATTCCCACCCAATCTCATCGCTGGCGAAGATGTAGCTTTCCATGAGCACCGCGTGGCGGGCACCTCGAATTGACGCGAGCATCGCCGCGTAAAGCGCATCGCCCTCGGTGAACAATTCCAAACCCGTCGGCTTGGACGGCGGCTCCGCGGCGGCGCTGGTGGGAACAACACGGCAACCGCCTGCAGCGGCAGCGCTAGACTCGGATTGACGGGGAAAAAGAAATTCCATGGCCTCAATCAAAGGGGACGAACGGTTCGCCTGCCTGGGTGGCGCGCTGCTCGAGAAACACGTCGAAGAGCTTCTTCCAGGCCGCCGCATGCACGCTCGCCGTCCTGGTCAGCACACCGTTCAAGTCAAACAGGACGGCGTCATAATCGCGAGGCGAGAGCGTGATGACGGGACGGACACCTGTCATATCGCCATCCTCGGCGGCATAGGGCAGTCCAAAACACCCGCAAAGGCACGCAATAACTCCACTTCGACTGCCGATGCTCTCTGATCGTGCCAGATGCTGGAGACACAGGCCCGGAGTAATCGGGATTTAGCCATTGGTTTTAATTCATGCAACTTTTCCAAGGCCAGATCCAGATCCACAATCCTGATTTTATCTTTCGCCAGCAATACCAGCCCGCTTGATTCCAGGGCTTGTACTGACGCGTCAAACGCGCCTTCCACCTGGCTTTGAGCCTCAGTACCAGCATGGGCGATCATCGAGAGTACGAGTTCAATCTCCTTCTTGAGGACTACGGGATCGGAATAGCGTGCTTTCATGGGTGGCAGTTTGAAAAACTGCCCGTCGAGGTGGTTGAACAGGATCTTCTGCAATGACCACTCCAGCAGGTCAACCCTGGAGTCCATTTCGATCAATGCGATCAGATTGCCTTTGAACGATTTGTACTGGCTAAGAGCTAACTGCTTTAGCGCCGGAATGGCGATATCGATAATCGGCATACGGAATTTGATATCCAGACTATCCATCTGCGGCATCAAATTGAGTGTTAATGCATAGACGTCCGGATCAGCATGTTCCTGTAATTGCTTCAATTGTCTGGCGCGGACCTCTTGCCCCTTGTCAAGCGCCAGGGAATAGATGACAGCCCGAGCGCCGTAGGGTTCACGCGCGGCCTCTTTGATGACCGTTGACAACTCTGACAGCAGTGAGCGGGCGTAATCGACCGCTTCCTGTTTTGGATTGCCGATTTGATTCATCGCTGTCATGACATCGGCAACCGCTGCACCAGCGGCCACCGCGGCGACCTTTTTGGCAACGGTCTGGTGCGTAATGGTTTCCGATGTACCGCCATGCTCCTTATCCGGAACCGCTACTGGCGGGTCGGAGAAATCGAACTTGCCGTCCCAATGAGGATCAATTCGCAGGATGCGCTTTGCCAGGGGCGGGTGCGTGGCGGACAACCACTGCATGACACCTGAAATTCCCTCCGCAAAAAAGGCATGGCTCATTTCGGGCGCGCCGGGATTCTCCACTTTTGAACCGGACTCCCACCCCCCGATTCTTTTCAACGCGCCTGCAATCCCGTCAGGGTTGCGCGTAAACTGAACTGCGGAGGCGTCTGCCAGGTATTCCCGTTGCCGGTTCACCGAGGCCTTAATCAAGGCGCCGAAAAAAGTGCCTGCAAAACCAATGGCCATCAGCCCGACGCCGAGCGCCAATATCGCAGCTCCGCTTTTGTCATTGCCGCGTCGGCGCCCGGAGAACGAAGTCGAATACAGCAGATAATAGCCAAGAATGCCCAGGATCAGGATGCCGTTCAGCGCGCCCATCAAGCGGATGTTGAGCCGCATATCACCGTTGAAAATATGGCTGAACTCATGAGCAATAACGCCTTGCAGTTGATCGCGGCTCAAACGGTCGATGGCCCCCTGGGTAACACCGATGACCGCATCGCGCGCCGACAATCCCGCCGCAAAGGCGTTAATGCCCTGTTCATTCGCAAGCAGATAAACCGGCGGCGCGGGCGTGCCGGAAGCGATGGCCATTTCTTCCACCACATTTAACAGTTTGCGTTGATTCGGGTCTGTCGTATTTTGTGGAATCAGTTGTCCGCCCAGCGACTCTGCAACAACCTTGCCACCCGCGGATAGGGCCATGATCTTGTAGAGGCTGCCCGCGAGGACCACAACACTGACGCCGGCGCCTACAGCGGCAAATGTTTGCCAATCCATTTGCCGGATTAATGTCTCGCCATCACGCAACTGCTGACTATCGATAAAACCAAACACGATCATGATCAATACATTGGTCATGATGATCAAGGCGATCACGGCAAGAACAAACAGGACAACAAGAAAGACCGTATTTTTACGGACACGGTCTTGTGATTCAAAGAAATTCATCGTTTAATCCCCAGGCGATCAGCCGTGGTCAGAACGAGACTTTCGGCGCGGCTTGTATGGCCGCGCTGTCCTCGAATTCCAATAACACCGCATCCTGCGAGTGGCCAAACATTGGGGCAAAGAAAACCGGCGGGAACGACTGTTTATAGATGTTATAGGCCATCACCTGGTCATTAAAGGCCTGCCGGGCGAAGGAAACTTTGTTCTCAGTGGTCGTCAGTTGCTCACTTAACTGCAACATATTCTGGCTGGCCTTGAGATCCGGATAGGCTTCCATTACCATCTTTAAATTCATCAAGGCGCCGGACAGCTTGCCCTCGGCGCCCATCAAGCCCTTCATCGCGGCGGCGTCACCCGGAGCCGCGGCGGCGTTGGACAACATGCTGGATGCCTCATTACGCGCCGCGACCACCGATTCCAGGGTGCCGCGCTCGTGCTTGATGTAACCCTTTGCGGTCTCGACAAGATTCGGGATCAGATCGTAACGTCGTTTCAGCTGTACTTCTATCTGTGCAAAGGCATTTTTATAACGATTCTTCAGCGTGACTAATTGATTAAAAATTGCGATCACGTAAAAAACCATCAGTGCAATGACAACCAATATGACTATGACTATTAGTAGTGTGGTATCCATGGTTCCCGCCTTTATCGTAAATTGCCTGTTATCACAACCAAGAACCTGACCGGGTTCACGGTACTACGCAGATTGGCACAGTGCGTTCTATATGATCTGCAATCTGTTTGGTATCGCATTAGCGCGGTAGCAGATGACCTTAAAAACGCTTGAGTGTGGCTGGATGCATCGGGTCCGGTGCCGTAAATAGTCATGGTTCGTCTCCTATGCGTAAGGGTTTTGACGCAACTTGGTAATACTGCATTTAAGTCCTGGATGATTAAGAACAGCCAGCATCAGCCGTATAGCCACTTGAAGACTGCCTCGGTCGCTTCGTCCCTGTCTTTGCGGTAGCTGTCCAGTCCTGTCGAGATCTGCTGGCTGAACTCCCGCTCGCGGATGAGCAATGGATTGTCTTCGGTAATACTGGTGCGATGCTGAGTGATCCATGGCGCCAATGCGGCGATACCAGCCATCCACGGGTTTAGTTTCTCGGAAAAAAGATAACGGCTGGTGCGCATCGGGTGGCTCCATTTAAGCCATTCCGCAGTCATCGGGTTTGCGCTTGCCCGCACCCAGGGACTGATGAAGGTGCTGTAAAGATGTTCGTTGAACTCCGAAACCTTGCGCACCTTTTCGAACTGCTCGCGCGGATAATCGAAGTGGATATCCTCGACCTTGCGTTCCTCGAACGCTACCGAGTATTGCGGCTTGCGGCAATCGGGATCATTGGTCGGGTTGCTGATCTTCATCTCGTACAGGCCGGGCTCCAGCGCTTCCAGGTCTCCCAGGCTCTCGAGGATCGCCCGGTGTTCCAGACGGGCAACGCTCGCTGAGACGAAGATGCCGAGGTGCCCGACGTGTGAATTGATAAGGTAGACGATGCGCTGTCCGGCGGCCTTGAGTGCTGCGGTGCTGGGGTAGACCGCCGGGACCCAGTTCAAGGCCTGATGCGGCGGGGTAATGTTGTCGCCGTGAGAAGCGAAGATCACGATCGGATTGCGGATGCGCTTCAAATCGGCGACGCAGCCGTCGGAAATGCGGAATTCGCCGCTTTCCAGCTTGTTGCCGATGAACAGGTTTTCCACGGTGGCAGTGATTTCTTCGCGTGACAGAAAATAGAACCCGGTCCACCAGCGTTCGAAATCCAGAAACCGCTCGCGTTCGCCGTCGATGTTGGCGAACACCTTGTAATTCTTGTCCCACAGTGTGTTGGCGGGATTAAGTTTCTCAAAGTTTTGCGCCAGCCAGGCGCCGTCGAAACGGCCGTTGCCAAGGTCCGCCAGGAAGTGCGCGATCCAGGCGCCTCCCGTCAGGCCGCCGGCCAGGCGCATCGGGTTGGCATCGCTCGCTCCCGCCCAATAGGAGAGGGGAGATCCGTTGAGTACCACTGGTCCCACCAAGCCCTCGCAGTCGGCGGCGAGCAGCATGACCGCCCAGCCAGCCTGGCAGTTGCCGTAGAGCACAGGGGCGGTTCCGTCGTGCCTGCGGCTTACCTCTTCGACAAAGCGCCGCAGTGCATGCAGCACGTCCGCCAGCGTCTGTCCCGGGCAGGGCTCGGGGAAGAACATGACGAAATAGACAGCGTGACCTTCATGCAGCGCTATACCGACCTCGGAATCCTGCTTGAACCCGCCGATGCCGGGGCCATGCCCGGCGCGCGGATCGATGACGATCACCGGAGGCTTGTTTGCGTCGAGGCAATCCTCCAGCCTGTGCTTTACCGATCCGGTGATGCGCAGCAGCGCGTAATTCGCCGGGTGTTTGAATTGGCGGGCGTCGAGGATCGTTTCGTAATCGAAGTCAAGCAGCGGGGGAAGGCCAGCCTGCTCATGCGCGAGCATGTTGTTGCCTCGCTCGCGCAGGATGTCAAGAAACAGGACACTGCGCTGCCACAGGTCGATTTGATACTTCCACGCTGCTTCGGGCAGCCCGACTGGCGTTTTGACACTGGTCTCGGCGGACGTTTCAGATTTAGGCGCTTGATTTTTTGGCGTTGGCCGGGGAAGCGCTTCTGGCTTAATGGATTTAATCTTGGGGCGTGCCATATCGAACTCCTTGTGTGGACTCAAGCTACGAGAACGCCACTTGGCAAAGTAAAGGCGTGGAACACGCCGCACCCTGGTTACATCAAAGTGGGTGTGCTGCAGTTCTGCGCTATTAATGTCCATGCGATTTCACTCCTGGGTGTTATGGCGCGAGTTAGCCGCAGCAGCCCCCCTTGGATTGACGACGGTGAGCGGCATTGGCCCCATCCACGCCATAGCCCGCGCCCTTTACGGCTGATTTCAATTGATCGGGCGAGGTCAGCCGTTCGTCGTATTTCACCGTGGCCTCGCCGGCGTCGAGCGACACGTTTACGTCGCCGACGCCGTTGATCGCCTTCAGGGCCTTTGTGACATTGCTGATGCAGCCACCGCAAGTCATTCCTGTAACTTGTAAAAGTTCGGTTTGCATGGTGAGACTCCTTCTAATTAATTTAACGAAAAGTCCTGAAAATCCAGTATTTCTGAAATATAAGACATACCCCATATGGGTATAGTTCCGTTATCCTAATAAAATATATGTTTCGATCGTTCTGAGTCAGCGGTACACCACCACCGGTATCTTGGAATGCGTCAGCACTTTCTGCGTGACGCTGCCCATGATTAGCTTGGACAAGCCGCGGCGGCCGTGTGATGCCATGAAGATTACGTCGCACTTCCGTTTCTTCGCGGCACTGACGATCCCCTCGTAGGGAGTAAAAGCATTCGCCACCACCGAAGTGAAGGGAACGCCAGCCGTCTTGGCTATCTTGCCGATCGCGTCGACAAGCTTTTGTCCTGCCTTAAGTGCGCGCGCTTCGTGCGCGTCGATTTCCTTTTGGTTGAACGCATAGCCTTCGACGTAGACTGTCTGCAGCCCTTCGATCGAGTAATAAGCGGTGACCTTCGCACCGAGTCGATGTGCGAGCGCAATGCCGGCTTTGGCAGCCTTGTTGGCAATAGGTGAACCATCGGTGGGAATCAGAATGTGCTTGAACATGAGTTCTCCTTGGAAAGATATTTGAATGCGGCTTTAATCAAAAGTTTTCGAATCATTGTATTCACCAAGCGCCAACCAAATTCAGTTCTTTGATAACACTTCGAGTTGATGAAGATATTTTTATCAGGTGACACTTTTGACGAGAATCACTGACTGCCATAAACAGAATATTGTTAACATGAGGAAGCTCCAGAATCTGTACGTTGCCGCGCTTAGTCTGAATGCTTGACCGTTAGCGACGGCGCGGGTGCAAAGGCGGACGTTGCCGTGAGTCATGATGGCCTGCACTTCACCGGTTTGTGTCAACGCTAGTACGTTGCAACTCTTGACGAGCACACGGTAGTTTTTTACTGACAGTGTCAATATTGCCGTCAGGCAGTGCTTAATGAACATGGGTGGTTTGTGTTTCATCAAGGCAACAAGTTTGATCCATGTAGCCTGGATAGGTGTGGCAATGGGTAATGTGAGCCCTGCAACCTTCAATCGGAACCAACTCCCCTACGCTGGCTTGTTTGAAATGGGCGGCATTCGCCTCATCGGTGTCAATATGCATCTCTGTAACGAATTGTGGGTCGGTGCGTATTAGTACATCGCGGTATTCCAGATCGCGTCCGTTGGAGTCGAGAGCAACCTCGACTACGTCACCTTGTTTCAATCCTCGCGCCCCCGCATCCTTGGTGTTCATGTGTATGTGTCTCTTGGCTACGATCAAGCCCTCGGTCTGAACGCTGCCCTTGGGTCCACGAAGGGTTACGACCGGTGTGCCTTTGGTATCGCCAGACAGGCGTAAAGGCACATCAATACCAAGCTTGTAGGCTTCGGTTGCCGTGATCTCAATCTGATTGGCTGTCCGGCACGGACCCAGAACCCGCAAGTGGAGGATTTCGCTTTGAGGGCCGATCAAATCCACGGTCTCTTCCGCCGCCCAATAACCCGGCTGGCTCAGGCGGTTACGAATCGTGAGCTGGTATCCTGCACCGAACAACTTCTCGACCGCTGCTTCCGTGAGATGTACATGATGTGCGGACACGGCGACTGGAATGGGCGGCAGAGAACGGGCAAGTTCCTGCTTGAGACTCAGAACGCGAGCCACCTCCTGCGCGATCATCCATTGTTCACGAGTTTGTGTGACGATAACCCGCACCTGGGAAGTGGTGCTCTGGATCTGCGGCGCTTCGGATTCGGTGAGATGGATGCCGGCATTTCGGTCTTCATCCAATGCGAGTCCCAAAAATTCAAATCCAGTGCATATGCGGCGACGCATCGCAGCCGAGTTCTCGCCGATACCGCCCGTAAAGGCCAGGACGTCGAAACCGGCCATCGTCGCGGCATAGGCTCCGATATATTTGCGTACGCGGTAAGCGTAGACCTGAATGGCGAGCTGGGCGTTCTTATCACCTTCCGCTGCCTTTGTTTCGATGTCGCGCATGTCGTTCCCCATGCCCGAAAGCGCTGCCAGGCCGCTGTCGTGGTAGAGCGCATGCTCGATGTCGGCGATGGAAAGGCCGAGCGTCTGGTGGAGATGCGCAAATATGCCGGGGTCAATGTCGCCGGAGCGGGTGCCCATGACGAGCCCTTCGAGCGCAGTCATACCCATTGAAGTATCGACCGACGTGCCGCGCTCGATGGCGCAAACGCTGGCGCCATTGCCCAGATGGCAGCTGATGATACGAAGCGCTGTGACAGGGGCCTTCAATTCCTCGGCAACCCGCAACATTACGTATTTATGAGATGTACCGTGAAAGCCGTAGCGCCTGAGTCCTGTCGCACGCCAGGACTGTGGCACAGCATAGGTCGTGGCACGATCCGGGATCGTTTGGTGAAAGGCGGTATCGAATACTGCGACCTGCGGCACGCCTGGCCAGGCAGAGCCCGCCATTTTGATGGCCGCCAGCGCGGCGGGATTATGTAATGGCGCCAGCGGCAAACAATCCTCTATACCTTTGATGACAGCGGGATCGATTACACGTGCATCGCGATACTTCTCGCCGCCATGTGCGACGCGATGACCTATGGCATCAGGCACCGATATCCCCTTAGATTTCAGCAAACCCGGAATTTCACCGATGGCATCTTCAATGGAAGCCACGCGCTCAAATTCGGATTTGAACAACTGCTTGTTTGACGAAGTATCGAAAATTCCAAATTTTACCGAGGAGCTGCCCGCGTTAATTGTGAGGACGCGAAAGGCATGTTGAGGGTCGCTCCTCATGATTTTGTTCTCGGGAAAAACGCTGGAGTCACATTGGCATACTGGACATATTCATCCCCGAACTCGGCGATCGAAAAACGTTCCTCTGAGCGCGCCAGCTGAAAGTACATGAAAACCAGTATCGGGAACATGACGAGTGTGACCAGCGTCGGCCATTGCAGCAGAAACCCGAACATGATCAGAACAAACCCGGCGTACTGCGGGTGGCGTATGCGGGCATAAGCACCAGTTGTGGCGAGCTTGTGATCACGCTGGGCCTGGTAAAGCACCTTCCACGCCGCAGCGAGCAACCAGAAGCCGCCGCCGATAAACAGGCTGCTGAGCAGGTGAAACGGGCCGAAATGCGGGTTGGACTGCCAGCCGAACATCACTTCCAGCAAGTGTCCGGAATCGTGTGCCAGAAAATCCACGCCAGGGAATTTGCTCGCAAGCCAGCCGGACATCAGGTAGATGGTGAGCGGGAAGCCGTACATTTCGGTAAACAGCGCGACGAGAAAGGCGGAAAACGCGCCGAAGGAACGCCAGTCACGCGCACTCTGTGGTTTTGCAAAACTAAACGCAAATATGATAAAAATCAACGAGTTAATGATAACAAGTGACCACAGCCCATACTCTGAATCCTGAGCTTGATTCATTTTTTATCACCTCTGTCCTGTGTGTCAGGCCGCGTGCTGCCGTCATTGTCGTTGCTCTTGTGCCCGCCATCGCCGTGCCCTCCGTGTCCGCCATGCATGAACAGATGCAGCAAGGGGCAGGCGAGCAGCAGCAACCATATTCCGTAAGACGACAGCCATCCGGTCAGGTGGGCCCTGTGCTCGGTGATCAGAAAATAGCCGGCGATGATGAGAAATCCGATGAATACCCATTTGGCTCTGGAATTCATTTCGTTGCCGCTCTCCGGTTCGTGCTGGGGATCACGATTCATAAATGATGCCTTTCGATATTGTCCGGACACGCACGTTGCGTCAGATCAAAAAAGCTGGTCGGGTTCCAGTATTCGGGAACGAACAGTGGCTCGGTCAGCCCAAAAGGCATCATGAACAGACTTGATTTCCACATCACGCCACGGTGAGCGGGGACCAGCACATAGAGTGCGAGCCACGGTATTAGAAACACCGAGGACTAGATCAGCCAGATGTATTGTTCACTGTGCATGTTGAGGTTGCTTCCCGGCATCGTTAAAGCTTTATTCGCCGCAGGCGTAGGGCGTTGGTAACAACTGAAACTGAGCTCAAGGCCATCGCCGCACCTGCAACAATAGGCGATAGCAACAATCCAAAGGCTGGGTAGAGCACTCCGGCAGCGACCGGAATGCCGAGCGCGTTGTAACCGAAGGCGAATGTCAGATTCTGTCGAATGTTGCGCATCGTTGCGCGTGACAGTGCTGCGGCACGGGCGATACCGCGCAGATCTCCTTTGACCAGAGTTACCCCCGCACTTTCCATGGCAACATCGGTGCCGGTGCCCATAGCGATGCCGACATCGGCCTGTGCCAGCGCCGGAGCATCGTTGATGCCGTCGCCGGCCATGGCCACTTTCCGTCCCTCTGACTGCAGGCGTTTCACATGGCCGGCCTTGTCTTCGGGCAGCACCTCGGCGAGCACCTCATCAATACCGAGATTGCGCGCGACAGCTTCGGCGGTGCGGCGTGAATCGCCGGTCAGCATGACAATGCGTAATCCGGATGTTTTGAGGGCAGCTATGGCATCAGGCGTGTTTTCCTTGATCGGGTCGGCAACTGCGGCTATTCCTGCGGCGACTCCATCTACGCCCAGGAATACCACGGTCTTTGCATCGGCACGCAGTTTCTCGGCCTGTTCTTCCCAGCGTTTTGAGTCGATGCTGTGTTGCTTCAGGAAATCGCGGCTGCCGACGAGAACCTTGCGGCCGTCAATCACCGCCTGTACGCCCAGTCCGTTGACGGCCTCGAACGATGACGCTTTCTTCAATGCTATACCGCGCTTTTTTGCGCCTTCAACAACGGCATGGGCGATAGGATGTTCAGACAGTTGCTCCACGGCGGCCATCAGCGCGAGCGCTTCGTCCTCCGCTACTTCAGCAGCAGAAAAATCCGTGAGCGCTGGTTTGCCCAGCGTCAGCGTACCGGTCTTGTCCACGACCAGAGTGTCAATGTCGCGCATGCGCTCGATGGCTTCAGCATTGCGGAACAGGATGCCCGCGCGTGCGCCTTCACCCATGGCGACGGTCATTGAAATCGGGGTGGCGAGGCCGACGGCACAGGGGCAGGCAATGATCAATACAGCGATGGCATTGATCAGCGCATAGGTGAGTCGAGGTTCCGGCCCCACGAACCACCAAACCAGCGCAGTTACTACGGCGATAACCACGACGACCTGCACAAAGTATGCGGCGATCAGATCGGCGAGGCGCTGAATGGGTGCGCGCGTGCGCTGCGCTTCACCGACCATGTGCACAATTTTTGCAAGCAGCGTATCCGAACCGATCCGTTCAGCGCGAATGATCAGTGCCCCGGTGCCGTTAATCGTGGCGCCGGTCACATTGTCACCGGTGGTTTTGGCCACTGGAACCGGTTCACCGGAAATCATCGATTCGTTCACCCGGCTTTCGCCTTCGAGCACGACTCCGTCAACCGGCACTTTGTCACCGGGTTTTATGCGCAGCCGGTCGCCGACCACTACGGAATCCAGTGCAACCTGCTCTTCAGTGTCATCGTCGCGCAGGCGCCATGCCAGATTCGGGGCGAGTTGCAACAACTGCTGTATTGCCTGGCTGGTCTGCCCCATGGCACGCATCTGCAATACGTCGCCGAGGATCACCAGAGTGACAATGACCGCGGCCGCTTCGAAATATGTGCCGACTGCGCCGTCATGTTCACGGAAGACTTGCGGGAACAGATCGGGCAGGAAAATTGCCGCCAGACTGAATAGATAGGCAAGTCCCACGCCCAGGCCAATCAGCGAATACATATTGAGCTCACGATGGATGAGCGACAACCAGAATTTCCGCAGGATGGGCCAGCCGACCCACCACACTACGGGTGTGCCCAGTGCAAATTCGACCCAACCACGCGACCGTGGCATCAGGCCGAAGAGATCTTTGAAACCAACCATCGGCGCCATGGCGAGGATGACCAACGGAATGGACATCGCGATACCGATCCAGAGGCGCCTTGTGAGGTCGTGCAGTTCGGAGTCGTCCGCTTCGCCGGTGCCGGCGATTGGCACCAGTGCCATACCACACTTGGGGCACGATCCCGGCCCGTCCTGCACGATTTCCGGATGCATGGGGCAGGTGTACTGGGCACCTTTGGCCGGAACAGCGGCCGCGGGCGGTGCGGACTTGGCGAGGTATTTCGTCGGATCGGACTGGAACTGCGTCATGCAATGTTCGCTGCAGAAGTGGTACGTCACGCCCGCGTGCTTGTGCGACCCGGCTGCCGATTGTGGATCCACCTTCATCCCACAAACAGGGTCGGTCGCCTTCACTGCGCCCGCGTGATCATGGTGATGGTCAGGTTCGTGATGATCGTGTTTCATTTTTGTTGCCTCGTAATATCTTATATTGGAGCCGGACTTGGAGTGCTGTGCCGACCAAACAACTTCCGGTAAAGCGCCCGATAAGCGATCGTCATTAAAAGCGGCAGGATCAGCCACTGCAACAACGGTGAAAGACCGATGCCAAGGATCATCGGCATACTTGCCGTATAGCCCCAGCTGCCGATTTGATAGACGTTGTACCATTCGCTCCACGCGGTGAAAGCTACTGCTCCAACAGTGACAATCGCACCGCCGGCCCAAGGAGAGGACACAGGCCAGTCTGCTTGCCGGAGCGCAAAGCCGGCCAGTGCGAACATGGTCAGCGCAATCGCGACATCGCCCAAGGTGCAGTGGACCAGAGACCATGCGACAGTCAAGCGATCCGCCTC
>JBBKXO010000217.1:0-3957 GCA_037969525.1 Burkholderiales bacterium
CCCGCTTTTTTTGCAATCCGGGGGTGCGTGGTACCGTCCCGGATTTTGCATTTCTGCAATTGATTTTTCCAGAGGCTGATAAAAATGATATTGGATGCCATGGTCGACCGCGGGCTTTCGGACGAGACCCGCATGATGCGCGAAGTAACCCGTAAATTTGCCAACGAGCACGTGATCCCGTTCACCCGCAAGAACTGGCAGCGCGAATGGAACATGAACCCGGAAGAGCGCCTGCCGCCGAAGATCCTCGAAGTCGCGGATCAGATCGGTATTCGCACACTGGGCATCCCCGAGGAGTTTGGTGGCACGGCGCTGGATCCGAAGACCGAGGTGCAGACCTTTGCGGTGATCTCGGAGGAAATTTCGCGCGGCGACTGCGGCCTGGCGGAAAAAATGGTGCAGATCTGGAAAGTCTCCGTGCTGCTGCGTAATGTCGCTCCCCGCCATCTGCAGGAGCTGTGGTTCCCGCGCGTGGTCAAGGACCCGTCGTTCCTGCTGTCGCATTGTCTGACCGAACCGCGCGGCGCCTCCGACCGCTGGCTGCCTTACAACGTGCCCGAGGCTGCGATGCAGACCAAGGCGGTGAAAAAAGGCGACCGCTGGGTAATCAACGGCCGCAAGCAGTTCATCACCAATGCCTATGACGCAAAACTGTATGTGATCTATGCCAACACCAACACCAAAGTCGGCATGCTGCAGGGCACTTCAAGCTTTCTGGTGCCGCGCGACACGCCGGGCCTCAAGGTGGAGCGCTGCAATGAAACCATGGGCGGCCGTTACATGAACAACGGCGAGATTTCGTTCGAGGACATGGAAATACCGGAAGATCATCTGCTGGTGGAAAACACTGCGCTGGCCAAGGCGGGCATTTACTTCCGTCCCGGCAAGATCATCCAGGGTTCAAAAAACATCGGTGTCGCGGTGCGGGCATTCGAGGAGACCGCCAAGTACGTGCAGGAATACGTGCAGGGCGGGAAAATCCTGATCAAGCATCAGGCGACCGCGATCCGGCTCGCCGAAATGGCCACCAAAATCTGCGCCGTGCGCGGACTGCTGCGCGAAGCCTCGCGAGCGGTGGATGAAAACACCCCGGAAGCGGAAGTGTTGTGCAACATGGTCAAACTCTATGCGTCAGAGGCGGTGCTGGAAGTTTGCAAACACGCGGTGGAACTGCACGGCGGCAATGGCACGATGCTGGAGTTCGGCATCGAGAAGCTTTACCGCGACGCGACCATGTATCTGCACATGGACGGCACGGTGGATGTCACCAAGTTCAAGATCGTCAAGAACCTGTTCCCGGATACCGCCGGCAAATACGCGGGACCGGAGACCTGAGTCTAGCTGGCGAGCTGGGCCCCGCAGCGCGCTTAGCGGCAACGCAAGCGCTCTGCGGGTGGTCTTGCTGGGTAATTTCAATAAGTTATTGTTTTAATTGATATTGTTATACCAATCGGGTGTGCACGCTGCGGGTGCCGGTGTGTCCCCCAACTACGCGCATTAAAATGCAGCCATGTCTATCCCGCTGCTGACCGAACTGCCGTACCGCGCCGACAGCGCCGCGCTGTTTGAGGCCGTGGCTGACCGGCCGTGGGCGGTGTTTCTCGACAGCGGTCTGCATAATCCGGGGCAGGCGCGATACGACATCATTGCCGCCGAGCCGTACGTGCGGCTGGTGACCCGGGGTGCCATCACCGAAGTGCATGCTGAAGTAACCGAGCTGTCGCGTGCCGATCCCTTCGAACTGTTGCGTGAACATGTTGCGATGGATCCGGCCTGCGCGGGGAGCTTGCCGTTCAGCGGCGGTGCCATCGGATATTTCGGTTACGACCTGGCACGGCGCATCGAACGCCTGCCGGTGCGCGCGCGCGATGCAGAGCGCATACCCGACATGGCTGTCGGCATTTACGACTGGGCGGTCGTGGTTGATCACTCCGAACGGCGGGCATGGCTCACCGGTCAGGGGCGCGATGCGGATACCGATCGCAAGTGGAGCAGCCTGGTGGAGCTGTTTTCTGCAGCGCCTACGGAGCGCAGTCGCGTATCGTTCAGGGTGACATCTCCGATTACTTCCAATTTCACGCCGCTGGGTTACGGCCACGCCTTCGATCATGTGCTCGATTACATACGCGCCGGCGACTGCTATCAGGTCAACCTGGCGCAGCGTTTCGTGGCGCAGGCCCAGGGCGATCCGTGGCTCGCCTATCAACGGCTGCGCCTGATCAATCCCGCGCCCCATGCCGCCTATCTGTCGACGCCGTATGCACACATCCTGTCGGCATCCCCGGAGCGGTTTCTGCGCGTCGATAACCGGCAGGTCGAAACCAAACCCATCAAGGGCACGCGACCGCGCGCCGGACATGCACGGCTGGATGCCGAACTGATTGCCGAACTGCTGGCCAGTGAAAAAGACCGCGCTGAAAATCTGATGATTGTCGACCTGCTGCGCAACGATCTGTCGAAAAACTGCGAACTGGGTTCGGTCAAGGTGCCGCGGTTGTTTGACGTGGAGAGTTTTGCCACCGTGCATCATCTGGTCAGCACAGTGACCGGAAAACTGGCGCCCGGGCGTGATGCCATTGACCTGCTGCGTGGTGCGTTTCCTGGCGGTTCCATCACCGGCGCGCCCAAGGTGCGCGCGATGCAGATCATCGAGGAACTCGAATCGCACCGCCGTGGTGTGTACTGCGGTGCCATCGGTTATGTCGGCTACGACGGCAACATGGACACCAACATCGCGATCCGCACGCTGGTGTACTCCCATGGCACGGTGCGCTTCTGGGCGGGCGGCGGCATTGTTGCGGACTCGCAGCGCGACGCCGAGTACCAGGAAACCTTCGACAAGGCGGCAGCACTGCTCAGCTTGTTGCAGCAGAGCGCGGCCAGCGCCAGCGCCTGACCAGTAAGCGCATCATCTGATGATTAATTTTCAATGAAACAGGAGGGCAGTAATGGCGACACAGGATCTGACTCAGGATAATTTCGAAAGCACGGTCACCGGCAACAAGATGGTGATCGTCGATTTCTGGGCGCCGTGGTGTGGTCCCTGCAAGGGATTTGCGCCGGTGTTCGAGGCGATGTCGGAAAAACATACCGACGTGGTTTTTGCCAAGGTCAATTCGGACGACGAGCAGGGGCTGGCGGCGCATTTTGGCATCCGCTCAATACCGACCATCATGCTGTTCCGTGAAGAGGTGGTCGTGTTCATGCAGTCCGGCGCATTGCCGGAAGCCGGCCTGGAGAGTGTGCTGACTCAGGCCCGGGCGTTGGACATGGACGAGGTGCGCCGCGATATCGCTGCCCAGCAGGCCCAGCAACAGCAGTAAAAATATTAATAAAAACAATAACTTATACCCATGCGCACGCTGCGCATGGGTTGCCGGGGCAGGCGCCGGCTTATTGCACCTTGATGCCCGCCTGTTTGACCACTTTCACCCATTGCGCAAGGTCGTCGCGAATGAACTTGCCGAGTTCTTCGCTGCTGCTGGGCTGTACTTCGGCACCCAGGCTCGTGAAGCGTTCGCGCACCGCCGATGTGGCCAGTACTTTGTGCAATGCCGTGTTCAGCTGTGCGATCACTTCCTTCGGAGTTGCGGCCGGCGCCAATATGGCGGTCACTGTGCTGGCGTCGAAGCCCGGCACGCCGGACTCGGCGAGCGTCGGTACATCGGGCACGGCGGCGGCGCGTTTCGCAGTGGTCACCGCGATGGCGCGGATGCGCCGGGCCTTGATAAACGGCAGTGCCGAGGAAATCTGATCGACGTGGGCAAAGATGTGACCTGCAACAAGGTCGATCAGCGCGGGGCCGCTGCCTTTGTACGGGATCAGGTTCATTTTGGTGCCGGTGCGTATCATGAACAATTCGGCGATCAGGTGGTTGGTCGTGCCGACTCCCGCATTGCCCATCAGCAGATTGCCACCCTGTGCCTTGGCGACTGCAATCAGCTCCTTGGTGGTACG
>JBBKXO010000218.1:0-25916 GCA_037969525.1 Burkholderiales bacterium
GGGCGTGTAACTCGGGCAGCAGGTGGTTGTTTAAAATCGCGGCGGCGGCGGCTTTACAATTGGCACCACGCTGCTGGCAGAATCTTCTCCTGACGGCTATACGCTGATCGTCAACAATATCGGCCTGGCGGTGAATGAAACCCTGCGCCCTGAGCGATCCTATGTCGCGCTGCGCGATCTGGCGCCGCTCTCGCTGGTGGGATTTACGCCGAGCGTGCTGGTCGTCAACAATGATTTTCCGGCGAAGAGCGTCGCGGAGTTTGTTGCGCTGGCCAAGGCGCAGCCCGGGAGAATCGCCTTTGGATCGGCGGGCGCCGGCAGTTCGACGCACCTGTCGATGGCGTACCTGCTGAAGATTGCGAAAATCGATCTGCTGCATGTGCCCTACAAGGGTGGTGGCCCGGCTGTGCGCGATACCATCGCCGGCCACGTGAAGGCGGTGATGTCGCCGATACCAACAGTATTTGGGCATCTGAAGGCCGGACGCCTGCGTGGCATCGGCGTCAGCGGCAGCAAGCGCTCGGCGGTACTGCCCAATACTCCTACGATCGCCGAGTCCGGCGTGCCGGGTTACGAGTTCAGTACCTGGTATGGCGTGCTGGCGCCGGCAAAAACACCGACCGCCATCATCAACAAAATCAATCAGGCCATGAACAAGGGCCTGACGTCGGCGGATCTGCGTGACAAGCTGGGCAGCCAGGGCATGGATGCAGAGCCCTCCACGCCTGCAGCGTTCGGCCAGTTGATCCGCGATGAAATCAAGAAATGGCGCGAGGTGATCGAGACTTCCGGCATTAACAAAAGTTAATCGCGGAAGTTAACAACGAAAACGCCCGCAGCTACGACGAGTAGCTGCGGGCGTTTGATTCAGTGCAGCGCGGCGCATGCCGCGCGGGCCGGGTTTAGTCGGGCGAAGTGCTTTTCGGCGGCATTTGCGCTTTGGATTTGCGCCCGGGCGCGGCGGGGGGGATATAACCCGATACGCGGCATAGCACGCCTTCAATTTCCTTGCCGTCCTTGTAGCGGATCGAACGGCACACCATGATGGCGCCCTTGGCGTGGAGATCAGTTACGCGCGAGCGCACAGTCGCCAGCGACAAACCGGTTGCTGCGGCAATATCGGTATCCAGTTGTTCGCCACTGTTGGCCAGGAATTCCATGATTTCTTGCATGTCAGACGCCTCTCGTTGCAGTCGGTCGGGACAGCGCCAGCATGAACATGCCGACACGTCAGGGGTCTTGCATGATACAGGAAAGCGAAGTCATTGACCAGTAAAGGGTCTTTCCGGAAGGCATTGTCGTAGCGGATAAGTTGGCGGTGATTGCCATTGCCTGCCAGTCCCGGGCGACCTATATGGCAACAGCCTGCCCATTCACCCTTTGAATACTGCATAACACTGCACTGTCCGCGCTGCCACTGCCAGCCGGTTAAGGGCAGTACTGTGGCTGCGCATTCATCGATCACGCCGATGATCTGAAATTACTCCCTGGCCTTGGTGACAACCTCCCGGCACACAAGGTGGCGCATAAAGTACCGTTTCAATTTTCCTGATGACGCGCGACCAAACGGTTGTTTTCATTTGCGGATGTGTGTGTGGTAGCGCACAGAGTGGGTGCATGACGATCACTATCCTGCGTAGTCATTAAGGCGTGATTGCGGCGTACGCAATCAACAGGGCAGGTCAAGGTTAGCCTGTCTGCAGCCCGATCGCCGCGTCGATGTTGAAATGAAAGGCACCAAAATCATCACTGGTTCGCGATAAACCATACCGGCCCGTTGACCCATGTGATCTACCCGCTGGCAATTGCCAGTTTGCAACCGTGGAATTATCTGGAGAATTTGATCATGAAAAAACTTAATCGTTTTTCTTTAATTATTGCTGCCGCAGCATTAGCGGGCCTGGTGGGATGTGCGTCTACACCCCAAAAAGCAGGTATGGGGGAATATGTTGACGACACGGTGATTACAACAAAAACCAAGGCTGCGATATTCAACGAGCCGACGCTAAAGTCCTTCGAAATCAATGTCGAGACTTTCAAGGGCGTGGTACAGCTGAGCGGCTTTGTCACTACGCAGACGGATATCAACAAGGCAGTTTCAATAACGAACAGCGTCGCCGGGGTCAAATCTGTCAAGAACGACATGCGGCTCAAGTAAAAGTTTAATGACAGCGCACTGGCGGATTGCGCCAGTAATGTCAGCAATGGTGGATGAAGCGCGCGCCGGTCTGTGTGACCGGCGCGGCTAACCATATTGGAGGCTCCGAAGTGAAAAGTCCCTACTATCCTTTCGAACTGCCGGCGTTGCCGTATGCCTGCGCGGCGCTAGAACCCCACTTTGATGAACAGACGGTAGGCATTCACCACGACAAGCATCACCGCGCTTACGTCAACAAATTGAATGCCGCCCTGAAAGACCACCCGCAACTGCATGGCATGTCGGTGGAGGAATTACTGCGAAACCCGGATCGAATTCCCGAATCGATTCGCACAGAAGTGCACAATAATGGCGGCGGTCATTTGAACCACCAGTTGTTCTGGTTGTTGATTGCGCCACCTCCGCAATCCGGACCCACGGGCCCGTTACTCAGGGCCATCAGCTCTAAATTCGGCTCGATCGAATCTTTCCGCACGGAATTCAATAAGGTGGCGCTCAAGCACTTTGCTTCCGGCTGGACCTTTCTGGTTGCCGATGTAAAAAAACAAACCCTGGAAATCCTGTCACTGCCCAATCATGAATGTGTGCTCGGTATGAACAAGACGGTGCTGCTGGTCTGTGATGTCTGGGAGCACGCGTATTACCTGAAATATCAAAATCGTCGGGCGGATTATCTGGACGGTTGGTGGTCAGTCGCAAACTGGCAGGAAGCGGAGCGGCGGTTTGCCCCACCGGATCATACGGCCGAGCAGGAATGGGAAGGTGAAGGCGGGAAGGTGCTTGCGGCGAGCAAGTAAGCGGATTGATTTGCCACAACATGTGGTTTGGTGAGGCTATTGGTTTTTGGCGGCAATTGATTGGGACTGAGCCGATGCGCTCATTCCAGTCCCGTATGGCGTGTGTACGATGACGCACGGAATAGTGCTGGAGATTGAGGGATAGTTCATGCATCGCGGACCATACCCACACGTGCCGTTGCCGTTTTTCCGCGATAACAGCAGCGTGCGAACAGGAGAAAATCTGTATGAACCCCCGTCCTTATAAACTGCTCTTCGGCATGGTGCTTGCCGGTGGTATGGCCATTCTTGTCACCGGTTGCAATCGCCAGGAGCCGGTTGCTGCCGTCGTTGTGGCGCCTGCCAAGACGACCGTGGGCACGGAAATCGATGACACCGTGGTGACAACGAAAGTGAAATCTGCGTTGCTTGCCGATCAGGAGATCAAGCCATTCGATATTAAGGTGGAAACGCGCAAGGGCGTGGTTCTGCTGAGCGGTTTTGTCGACAATCAGGCACAGGTGGATCGCGCGATTGTGGTCGCGGGTGCGGTGGAAGGCGTCAAGGGCACCGAAAACGGCATGACCCTCAAGGACGGTAAAGTGTCAGTAGGCAATACAGTGGACGACAGCATCGTTACCACCAGGGTGAAGTCTGCACTGCTCTCTGATCCGGGTGTCAAAAGCGGTGATATCGCTGTAGTGACGAGTAAGGGTGAAGTTCAGTTGAGCGGTTTCGTTGACACGCAGGCGCAGATTGATCGTGCGACTGCCGTTACCAGAACTGTTGAGGGTGCGCAGAGCGTCATCAATGAACTGAGCGTCAAGAAGTAGCTTTTTTCCGATTTGTAAAGGTGGCTACGTGCCGCCGTTCTAAGTTCGATTATGCATAGGCCATATCTTGGCCAGCCCGTATCCGGCGGAACTGGATGATGGGCTTGGTGACAAAGTGTTTCTGTAGCCGGTTGTTGTGACCGGCCTCGATTGACAACCAACCAACATGAGGAAATTAATATGAACTGGGATCGTATTGAAGGTAACTGGAAGCAGTTCAAAGGCAATGCCAAGCAGCAGTGGGGCAAGATCACGGACGATCAGCTGGATGTAATTGCAGGAAAACGCGATGACCTTGCCGGAAAAATTCAAGAAGCGTACGGCGTATCGAAAGATGAGGCGGAGAAGCAGTTGGCTGACTGGCAGGACAGCCAGAAATAAAACGATGGCCTCGTGTGATGGGATTGTGGGCAGGCAGAAGCGTAGCCTGCCCATGCCTTGCTATTTCTGCCAGATCCTCCGCTTCAATCAAGGTGGCCGCGGGTCTCAGGCTTTGCCGTGCTGATCCTTGATCATTGTTTCTGTATCCATGCGCCGGTCTTCGATGATGCTGCTGCGGAAGTGTTTCTCCGTATGTACGCTCACGCACGGAACGCCACACTGGAAACGCTGACCATAGCTGTAATGATCAGGTTGCCGCGCTGATTCCCGTTTCGGGGCGCGCGGCTGCCGGTTGTAACGGGGCGCGGGAAGTTCCACGCCGCGATTCGCACGCATCAATCACGAAAGGATTCTCGCCATGCTATATACCATCGCTGTTGTACTGCTCATCCTGTGGCTGCTGGGTTTTGTCTCTGCCTACACCATGGGCGGCTTCATACACGTCCTGCTGGTGATCGCCGTCGTGGTTATCCTGGTGAGGGTTATCCAGGGGCGCAGCGCGCTGTGATCAGACGCATGAAAATTTTCTCATGAACAAGATGATTGCATTGGCGCTGCTTGCCGGCGGCGTACTGCTGCTGGTTTTCGGTGTCAATGAGATGAACTCCGTAGGCTCCGATTTTTCGCGAATGTTTACCGGGGCACCCACCGACCGCGCCATCTGGATGCTGGTCGGTGGCATCGCGGCAGCGGGTGCCGGACTCGCAGGACTGCTGCTCCGTTCCAGAGCTGATTGATGCCATGGCGCAGAACATGCGCCTGACCTTGCGCACAGAAGGCCGCGAGGAATCAGTAATGACTGATCAAAGATCAGCCTGCATGTATCCCAGCGTACCGATGACATCGGTAATTCCGCGCATATTGCCATTACGAATCGTCCCACGCGCAAACGACATCGTTGCGAAAGACACCCCAAATGCGCAAGGTTTTGCAGGTCCAAATAAAGGAACAATCATGAAATTATCAATGCCGTTCAGAAAAGGTATCTATCGACCGCTGCTGCTCGCGGTGGTGGCGACGTTCGCCGCCGGTTGTGCAACACAGGAACCGATGGTCCAGTCGCGTCCGGCCGAGCCGGTGAGCTGGGTCGGTCCCGCAGGTCCCGCCGGCCCGGCCGGTGCAACAGGAGTGCAAGGTGCCACCGGTCATACCGGTGCGCCCGGCGTAGCGATGGTCGGTCCTGACGGTCCGGCTGGCCCGATGGGTCCCGCAGGCATGCAGGGCCCGACGGGGGCAACGGGTGCCACCGGCAAGATGGTGGTTGGTCGTGCCGGTGTCGCAGGACCCGCCGGTCCCGCGGGTGCGCAAGGTGCCACCGGGCAGACTGGAGCGCAGGGTGCGAGCATCGCAGGCCCTGCTGGCCCGCGCGGCGTGGCCGGTCCTGCGGGTATCGCAGGGGTCACGGGTAGCACGGGTGCTGAAGGCCTGACGACGGTCGGCCCGACCGGCCCGGCAGGTCCCGCGGGCGTGGCAGGCGCGCAAGGTGCCACAGGATATTCCGGTGCCCAGGGCAGGACTGAAATGGCGGGTATTGTCGGCGGGAGCGGCGTTAGCGGCGCGGTTGGTCCGCAGGGTGCGACCGGTCAGACTGGTGCACGCGGTCCGATGGTCGCGGGTGGCGGCTGGAGTCCGTACCGGAATTACTCGTTCAATGCCAATAGCGACGCTATTCAGGGATCCGACAGCAACAAGGCCTGGGAAATTGCGCAGTACATGAACCAGAATCCTTCTTACCGGGTGGCCATTGATGGCTCCAATGTGCGGCGTGTCGGTAATGTTCGCGATGCACTGATCAGTGCGGGTGTGCCGGCCGAAAAGATTCAGACCGGCGCATACGGTGATCCGCAACTCAGGAGCGACAGTCTGGTGGCGGTGCTGATCGACAGCTGACCGGAGCTATAGTCCTGGAATACGCGCCGGCGACGACGCGCATTCCGCAAGCAGTGGCCGTTTCCGCCGCAGGTAGATTTGCGGCGGAAACGGCCACTTTCATTTTGCTGCGGGGTCGCGCGGCCGGGTAAAACCGCTGGGTACCTCAGCGCGCGGTTCAGATTTTAACGGGCTCCGTGGCGGGTGCCGTAGCCGGTTCATCCGGCAGCAGCATTACGATGGCCGCCTTGATTGCCGCGATGCCGGCGAGTATCAATAGGGACGTCGAGAATCCGATGGTCTTGACCATGGGCCCCAGCGCCCACACCGCCAGCGAACTGAAGCCGAAAGCCACTGTCAGCCGCATGCCCGCCACGCGCGAACGCATCCGGTCGTCGATATAGCGCACGATCATCGCGTCGGTGAAGGGGATGGCGCCGAAGACAAAGATCATCACTGCCAGCAGCGCGATGAACAGTCCCCAGCTTTGCGAGTGCGCCGCCCAGATCAGCAGCGGGATCTGGATGATCGAAATCCACACCTGCAGCGGCTTGAATGCGACACGGTCGATTAACCGGCCGACGACGATTTGTGCGAACGAGGCAATGGTGTAGATCACGGCCAGCATGATGCCGATGGTTGCGGGGTCATCAAGCACGCCGGTGAAGCCGGACGCCAACAGATGGGCGTTGCCGTTGGTGGTGAAGTTGAACAGGATGGTGCTGACTGCTGCCGCGGCAGTCATCACGGCGAAAGCGCGCACCAGCATCTGCGGTGTCAGCGTGACCTTGGCTTTGCCGCCCTTGCGTTTCGAAGGGGACTCGGTTTCCTTCGGGCAGACCATTGCGAAAAGGATGCCGCAGCCGATGGAGATCAGGCCCGGCACGATGAAGGCGGTGCGCCAGCCTATCCATTGCACCAGGAATCCGGTGACCAGTGCGGCGACCGCGATGCCGAGATTGCCGGCAAGACCGTTCAAGCCGATCACGGCGCCGGGGTTGGGCACGCCCTGCACCAGCATTGGGATGCCCACCGGGTGGTAGATCGCGGCGAATACACCGAGCAGCGTCAGTGCGGCGGCGAGCTGCCAGGCATTTTGCGTGGCGGCCACCAGCAGCGCGGCGCAGCCCATGCCGACAAAGAAAATGATCATCATGATGCGGCGGCCCCACAAATCGCCCAGACGGCCGGCAGGCAGCGCACCGAGGCCGAACATGGCGAAGGCGCCGACGCCGTACGGCATCAGTTCGGTCCAGCTGGCATGACCGAAGGCGATGGCGATTGATGAGACGGCAGTGGCGAATATCAGCAGGAACATATGATCGACGGCGTGGCCGATGTTCAGCAGCAGTTTGACGATGCCGGGGAGTCCGTCGATATTGGCGACGGGCGATGTGGTGGATGCAGTAGTAGTCATAGGTTCTAAGTGTGCTTGAGTTACAATCGTCTGTCTTTCGAATATTTGCCATAAACATTCGTAAAATGGACAAATGACCAGTAAAACAGCCAAACGGACATCAGGCGCGGCGCGGTTCGGGAACACGGCTACTGCGCCGGAAAGTCCGGTGCGCGGCGACCTGTCGCGCGCCATCGTCGCCCGGCGCACGTCGTACCCGAAAGGCCATCACATCCAGCCGCACTGGCATCAGCGTGCGCAGTTCGTGTTCGCGGTGGCGGGAACGATGCGGGTGCGCACGGCACGCCATGCGTGGATCGTGCCGCCCAGCCGCGCGCTGTGGGTGCCGGCCCGAACGGTGCACGAAGTCCAGATGCACGGCGCGGTCGATATGCACAGTCTTTATGTCAATGACACAGCCGGTGCGGGCATGCCGTCGTCCTGCGTGGTGCTGGATGTCACGCCGTTGCTGCGCGAACTGGTGGTGCGCGCCGCAGCACTGCCGGCCACTTACGATGAACACGGTGAGGATGGCCTGCTGATGCAACTGCTGATGGCCGAAATCCGCCGTCTGCCACCCTGCGCGCTGGACCTGCCGTTGCCGGAGAGCGCTGACCTCACACAATTGTGTGAACGCATACTCGCCGACCTGTCCACGCGCCGGCCCTGTGACCTGGATGCCGGCGACATGAACACCAGCACGCGCACGCTCTACCGGCGCTTTTTGCGCGAGACCGGCATCACCTTTGCGCGCTGGAAGCAGCAGGCGCGCTTGCTCGAATCGATACGCCGTCTCGCCGAAGGTGTTCCGGTGACTACGATTGCAGTCGATCTCGGTTATGAAAGTCCGGGCGCGTTTTCCACCATGTTCCGTCGCTCACTGGGCATGGCGCCGCGGGCATTCAGTGCAGGGCGTTGATTACCGTCAGCCGAATTTGCAGTAATCCGCCGCCTGTTTCAGCGCGCGGTGTTTGGATCGTGATCGTAACCGGAGTTTCAGGTTTTATCAGGGCGTGCCGGTGAGTATGGGGATCACTTTGCCGGCAGGCGCACGCTGACCAGATCGGTGCCGACGACGATGTTGCCGATAAATCCGCCTTCCTGGACCGATGTCCGGTAAGCGGCTTCAGTGAGCGCGCCGCCGGGCACTGTATACGGGCCCTGGCGGGCTGCGCCCAGCGGTGGAATCAGATGCGTGAGCATGAGATGTTTTGCGCCCGTCCGTTTGGCCATGGCGCCGAGGTCGGTGGACGTGCTCTGGCGAAAATAGATGGGTGCAGGCATGCCGCTGCCTTTATCCGGCGCCATTACCGTGTGTATGGCCGAGTGCACAATGATGTCTGCACCTGCGGCGAGTTTTTCCACCTGATCCGAAGTCGATGACGCGCGCGGTGGCGCCGGCGCGTCGTTCCCGGCATCACCTCCGATTACGACACTACCGGCCGGGGTGTCGACGCGGTAGGACGCGTGCCCTGCAATGTGCGTGGACTGGATGGCGCTGACCTTCACGTCACCTGAACTCCATACGACTTTTGGCTCATTGCCGGGTTCGAAGGCGATCACGTTGGTCAATGTTCCGGGGCCACCGGTGGGACGCACGTTGTTTTCTGCATGGCGCTGGGCAATCTCGCCGGACTGCAGATAAGCGTCGGCCGCGTGTGCCGCAAATTTTGCGCAGCTGACGGTGTAGCCCTTGGGCGCTGGAGTGTCCGTGCTGCAGACAACATCGAGCTTCGGCGCTTTGGCGGCAAAGTGCCAGCGCACCTGCATTATGTCCGCGAAGCCGTCAGCGTGATCCGAGTGCATATGGGTGAAGAAAACCGCATTGAGCTGCGCGGGAGTCACACCCAGTTGCGACAGGCGCATCGTGGTTCCGCGTCCGGCGTCGAACTGCAGCCGCAACGCGCTGCAGTTGTTGCTGTCATCGCCATAACGTACCAGTGTTCCCGGTCCGGCCAGCCCGTTAAAAACCGATGGACCGCCCTGGGTGCCGGTAAGCGTGACGATCATGCACGGCGCGGCGCGTGCCGCTGAGGTGATTGCCGCGAGGCTCAGTCCGATCAAGAACAAGATCGTTGTTTTTTTCATATTAGTTGCTCCTCCTGATTAGTCGGATGCGGGATCCGGCGGTTGTGAGTATCTTGGGCGCCTGCGGTAGCGTCAAGCAAAGCGGGCGTATGCACAAGAAACGCCGCGCAATGCGCGGCGTTTCTTAGTGCTGTACTGTGACCGACGGGTGTTACTTGGCGCTTGCACCCGATGCCTTGACCAGATCGCCGATACGCTTGGTTTCGCTGGCGCGCCAGGTGTCAAGTGCCTTGCGGTCGCCGCCGTCGGCTTCAATGCCCAGTACTTTGAGTTTTTCACCGAACGCTGGATCTTTGACGGCCTTGACGACCTCAGCGCTGATCTTGGTGAGCAGCGCATCCGGTGTGCCGGCCGGCGCGACCAGGCTGTACCAGCCGTACATCGCATAGCCGGGTACAAACTCGGCGATGGCGGGTACATTGGGCAGCAGCGGTGCACGTTTGGGCGTGGTCACGCCGAGTGCGCGCAGGCGGCCGTTTTCGATATGCGGTTTCGCTGCCGGGAATACCGCGTAAGTGAGCTGCACTTCATTCGAGATCACGTCGGTAATCGCCTGCGCGATACCTTTGTACGGCACGTGCAGCATGCTGGTGCCGGTGAGTTGCGTGAACAGCACACCACTCAGGTGTTCCGACGCGCCGGTGCCGGCGGAGCCAAAGCGCAGCTTGCCCGGATTCTTTTTCGCCAGTGCAATCAGCTCCGGGATCGAATTCGCCGGCAGTTTCGGGTTGACCACCTGCACGAACGGCACGGTGCCAAGCAGGCTGATGGACTGGAAATCCTTGGCCAGGTTGAATTTGAGGTCTTTGAATACCGACGTGGCGACGAACAGCTGCGAGGTCAGCACCATCCAGGTATAGCCGTCACGGTTGGCAAGCAGGGCGGTTTCTGCGCTGACCACGCCGGCGGCGCCGGGGCGCGCATCGACGACCAGCCGTTGCCCCCAGACTTCGTGCAAGCGGTCGGCGAGCACCCGCGAGATGATGTCCGGGCCGGAACCCGCGGCGCTGCCGATGATGACGCGAATCGGTTTTTCCGGATATTTCGAAGCATCTGCGGCATGGGCCGCGGGTGCCGCCAGCAGTACGGGCGCGATGATCGCCGCCATTAGTTTCACGATACGCATTTCAACTCTCCTCCGGCTTCCGTTTTGCTACGGGTTATTCGGGCGTGACTGTGCCCGACTTATTATGACAAAACGCCGCGCAGAGCGCGGCGTTTTGTCGGATAACGGTCAGACTGTTTCTTATTTTACCTTGGCGCCTGAAATTCTGACCAGATCGCCGACACGCTTGGTCTCATCGCGCCGCCAGTCGTCCAGTACCTTGCGGTCGCCGGCAACAACTTCGATGCCCAGGCTTTTCAGCCGCTCAGCGAACGCGGGCTCCTTGGCGGCATTGACTACTTCGGCGCTGACCTGATTCATGATCGCGACCGGGGTGCCTTTGGGCGCCACGATGCTGTACCAGCCGTACATGGCGTAGCCGGGTACGGATTCGGCGATCGCCGGTACATCAGGCAGCAGCGGCGCGCGTTTCGGCGGGGTCACGCCCAGCGCGCGCAACCGTCCGCTCTGGATGTGCGGCAGCGCCGCCGGGAGCACGGCGTAAGTGATCTGAACTTCATTGGCGATGGTGTCGATGATGGCCTGCGCCACGCCCTTGTATGGCACATGCAGCATCTCGGTCTTGGTCAGCTGGGTCAACAGCACGCCCGACAGATGCTCCGAGGCGCCGGTGCCCGCCGAGCCGTAGCGGATCTTGCCCGGAGATTTTTTGGCAAGGTCGATCAACTCCTTGACCGATTTTGCCGGCAGCGTTGGATTCGCCAGCAGAATGAACGGCACCGTGCCGATCAGTGCGATTGACTGGAAATCTCTGGCGAGGTCGAAATTGAGATTGCTCAGGACTTGCGAGGCTACAAACAATTGCGAAGTCAGCATCATCCAGGTGTAGCCGTCGGGTGTCGCCTGCAGAGTCAAGTCGGCGCTGATGGCGCCGGCGGCGCCGGGGCGTGAATCGACGACGATGCGCTGGTTCCAGGTCTGGTACAGCCGGTCGGCAACCAGCCGTGAAATGATGTCAGGTCCAGACCCCGGCGCGCTGCCGATGATCAGCCGCACGGGTTTCTCGGGGTACTTGGGCTGTGCCGCTTGCGCTGCGGGTGCTGCCAGCAGTACAGGGACGGCGAACGCTGCCAATAATCTTGATATGCGCATCTTATTGATTCTCCTCGTTTTGTTATGGGAATTCGTCTGTGCTACGGGTTACATCCGTTCAAACACTGCCGCGATGCCTTGGCCGCCGCCGATGCACATGGTGACCAGCGCGTACTTGCCGCCGGTGCGCTGCAGTTCATAGAGTGCCTTGACGGTGAGCAGCGCGCCGGTGGCGCCGATGGGGTGGCCCAATCCGACGGCACCGCCGTTGGGGTTGGTTTTCTTGGGGTCGAACTTGAGGTCACAGGACACGGCCAGTGCCTGCACGGCAAATGCCTCGTTGGACTCGATGACATCCATGTCCTCGACCTTGAGTCCGGCGCGTTTCAGCGCATTCTGCACAGCCGGTACGGGACCGATGCCCATGATTTTCGGATCCACGCCGGAGATTCCGTAGGACAGCATGCGTGCCATCGGCTTGAGGCCGGCTTTTTTTGCCGCTTCCTTTTCCATCAGCACCACGGCAGCAGCGCCGTCATTGATGCCCGAGGCATTGCCTGCGGTCACCGATCCGCCTTCTTTCTTGAATACGGCGCGCAGTTTGGCAAGGCTTTCAATGGTGATGTCGGCGCGTGGATGTTCGTCCTTCTCAAACAGCGTCGTGCCTTTGCGCGTTTTCAGTTCGATCGGCAGGATCTGGTCCTTGAAGTAACCCTTCTCAATGGCGTTGACTGCGCGTCGATGGCTTTCGGCGGCAAACTCATCTTGCTGCTCGCGGTTGATTTTCCACTGTGCCGCAATGTTTTCCGCAGTAATGCCCATGTGCACGGTGTCAAACGGATCAGTCAGTGCGCCCACCATCATGTCGATGACGTTGCCGTCGCTCATGCGCTGGCCCCAGCGCAGGCTGGGCATCAGGTAGCCGCCGCGGCTCATCGATTCGGCGCCACCGCCGACGGCGGCATCGCAGTCGCCGAGCAGGATGCCCTGGGCAGCGGAGACAATGGCCTGCATGCCGCTGCCGCAAAGACGGTTGACGGTCAGTGCAGTGGTTTCATGGGGCAGTCCGCCCTTGATGCAGGCGACGCGCGAGAAATACATGTCTTTGGCTTCGCCGTGGATCACGTTGCCGAATACCAGTTGCCCGATCTGCTTGGGATCGATGTTCGCACGCTTGACGGCTTCCTTGACCACTTGTCCGGCGAGCTCAGTAGGCGCGACGTCCTTCAATGCGCCGCCGTAGTCACCGATGGCAGTGCGCACTCCGCTGACCACGACTACTTCGCGTCCGTTACCCATAGTGTTCTCCGTAACTAGTTGATTTTAAAGTAAATATTGCCTCGCTCAGGGGCGGGCAACCAGGGGAAACTCAAGTTTACGCCCTGCGTCAGGGAGTGTCGAGGCGATGATGCGGCACAACAAGCCCTATCAGTGGCGGGTTTTATCGGGCGGAACGGCGACTGCGGCAGCAAATATCTCTTCGGTATCGACGGCGTCGAAAGCGTAACGCCGGTTGCAGAATTCGCAGTGTACTTCGACTTCACCGCGCTCGGCGATGATGTCGCGCGCTTCATCCAGGCCGAGCATGCGCAGCATGCCGGTCACACGTTCGCGAGAACACGAGCAGCGGAAAAACACCGGGCGCGGTTCGAACACACGCAGATCTTCTTCGTGAAAAAGCCGGTGCAGCAGTTCGCGTGGAGCCAGTTCCAGCAGCTCCTGCGATTTTACGGTGGATGCGAGGTGCTCTGCGCGCGGCCAGGCATCGGTGTCGGCGGATACATTTTCGGGCAGTTTCTGGATCAGCAGTCCGGCGGCGCGGCTGTCGTCGCAGGCCAGCCACAACCGCGTGTCGATCTGCTCGGACGCCGCCATGTAGTGCTCCAGTGCCGAGGCAATGCTGTCGGCGTCCAGATCGACTACCCCCTGGTAATTTTGTTTGCCTGAGTCGGCGACCAGGCTGATGACGAAGCGGCCACTGCCGAGCAGCGCGCGCAGGTCGCCGTCGGGTATGTCGCCGTCCCATTTGGCGGTGGCGCGCATGGCGTGATCGGCAGCGCATTCGACAACGATGAGCTTGACCGGGCCGGTCCCGTGCAGTTGCAGGATCAGCGCGCCCTCGAATTTGAGCGTCGCCGCGAGCAACGCGCCGGCAGCCATGAGTTCACCCAGCACGCGGCGCAATGGCGGCGGATAGGTGTGGCGTTCAGTGACGGCCTGCCAGGTGGCGGCGAGTTGTACCAGTTCGCCGCGGATCGGCGCGTGTTCGAAAATGAAGCGTTGCAGGGTGTCGGACATTACTACATTATATTTTCGATTAAAGCCGGACGCTTGCGCGCCGCTTTAATTCTGCTTGTTGAGCAGACTTGCTGCCGTTCAACGAGCAGTGATTCTCTGATCGTAAGTTGATGAAACCAGCTAAATCGCGCAATAAAGCGGTTCATTTCACATATGTTATTTTTTTGCCTGTTTGTGAAACAGCCGGTAACGTTCGTCCTTGTCTCCGGGGCGGTGGCCTTCCCATATTTTCTGCCACTCCGGTGCCATCACCAGTTCATCCAGCGGGTGGCCCTGCGTGAGCAGCAGGTCGCAGGTGAACGCCCGCGGCTTGATTTCAACGCGTTCAGTGCGGATGCCGGCGAAATAATGCAGCATCGCGCGTTGTGATTCGCCGAGGTCGCGACTGGCGAAACACTGGTACTGCTGGGGCATGGCGCGACTCATGTTGGCAATCATCGAGCGATAGCTCTTGGTGGTGTCCGCCCAGCCGATGAACAAGGTGGTCAGCAATGCCCACACCACGGTGAGACCGGCGGCCCAAACGATCAGCGGCCGTTCGGCGCTGCGCTTGAGTCTGGTGAGCAAGGTGAACCATGCGGTGGTATAGGCGAGGCCCAGCACGAACGGCAGCCATCGAAAACCGAAGTCGTAGCCGGGACGCAGGGTGTGCAGATGATTGTGTAACCTGGACGGCATGCCCAGTTCCAGAGCACTCCAGTAGAACCAGCCGACGATGATGAAAAAAGTAAAGGCCATGATGCTGAACCACAGCCAGCCATAGGCGGCACCGCGCCGCAGCGGTTCGATGCCGGGTACGGCGAGCAGAGCCAGCGGTATCAGCATTGGCAGCGCATAGAGTTCGCGTGATTCAGCGGCACTGCCCAGCATGAGCAGCGTGACCATGAAACCGAGCGACGGCAGGATCACGCCGGGCGCGCCCAGTTGCTGCATGCGCCGTGCACGCCACAGTGTCCACAATGCCAGCGGCCATACCGGGAACGCGTACCAGGGCAGGGTGCGCAGGTAATAACCCAGTCCGCCGAGCATGTCACGGGTGCCGAAGAAGCGTGCGAGGTTCTCGGCGGTCAGCCAGGCCTGAAACAATGCAGGATCGCGCTGGTAGAGCAGGGCAGGCCAGATCGCCAGCCACGGCAGCGCGGCGGCCAGAGCCACGCCCAGCGCGGCGGCGTACTGCGCAGTGCGCCAGCGTGCGCCGGCCAGCGGCAGCAGCCCGGCAATTACGGCAATCATCACCGCCTCCGGTATACCCTGGGTCATGAATACCAGTCCGCAGGCGGTACCGATCCAGAATCCGCCGGGGAGCGGCCGCCGCAATACCAGCGCCGCGCCGTAGTAAGCCATCGCGAAGCCGGCCAGTGCTGCGACGTCGACGATCAACTGGTGACTGCGTACTACCAGTCCCAGGCTGCCGAGCAGCAACAGTGTCGCGGTCAGTCCGCGGTTGACGCCGTGCAGTTCACGCGAGGCGAGTGCGGTGAACAGCAGGGCGAATCCGATATAGAAGCCTGCAACCAGTCGCGCGCCATCGTGCAACGGCAACAGGGGGGAGAACAGCAACGCGCTGGCCGCGGCGCTGAGATAAAACAGCGGCGGCTTGTCCATGAAGGGCTCGCCGGCGATCTGCGGGATGATCCAGCCGCTGCCCTGGAGGATTTCAAAGACGGCGCCGAAGGTGTAGGCCTCGTCGGGTTTCCAAGGATCGTGGGCGACCAGTCCCGGCAGCAGCCAGGCCAGGCAGAAGAGGGCGATCAGCAGCGGGCGCAGCGCAACATTCACAATCGGTACTCATTATTGTTATCGCGGTCGATTATCGCACCTGCAGCTCGTGCATTCATTCAAGCGCAATTATTGGAAAACTCATTGGAAAACTCATTCAACGACTTTCAGTGTCTGGCCGGCTGCCGGTTCGCCACTGGGGTAGAGCCCGTTGATGACGCGCAGGTGGCCTTCGGCGAAGCGGCCCAAGGGTGAGGTGCGCGCCAGTTCCGCGAAGGTGAGGCCGGCGCGCGCAGTAATCACCCGAAGGCGCAACGGTTTGGCCAGCGCTCGCTCCTGATCGGTGATGGCGTGGAAGCTGTTCAAGGCGGCATCCAGCGCCACTTTGTGTTGTTTGTAGGCGGCGGCAGTGTTGGCCTGCAGGGCGATGGCATAGGCATTTTTGCCGAGAAATACGACGGCGATGCGCGTGGGTTTTCCCGCCAGCGTTGATTCAACGACGGCGGCGGATTGTTCGCCTATAGTGGTTGGCGTCACTTCACTGCCGCTACCGAGTTTGAGAATTTTGCGCAGGACGGCGGCGGGCGAGCCTTCGGCACGGCCTGCGCCGCGCAGATCGACCAGTGCGTTGCGATCCGGACTCTGGGCGGCGACGTTCTGCGCCGAATTCTGCACACGCCAGCCGGCGGGAAATTGCAGTGTCAGTCCGAGGGTGGCGTGATAGAAGGTGTTGTTGCGCACGATGCCCTGCTCCGGGCTGTCGGCATAGATCATGCGGTCCATGTGCCGCATGAATTCCTCGCGGTTAATGCGATTTTCCGCGCTTTTGAATTTGGCGGATTCGCGGACGACTTCCTGCAGCCGGGTGTCGTTGTCCGGGTGGGATGCAAACAGGCCGTGGTAGGCGCGCGGTTCGCGACCTTCGGCTTTGGCGACTTCGGCGTCGAACAGTTCCTGATTTTTCAGCACGCCGACGACCTTGATCATGGCCTGCGGGTCGTAGCCAGTGCGCGCCAGATATTCGGCGCCAAGGCGGTCGGCCTCGAGTTCGTGTTCGCGCCCATAGCCCGACAGAATGGAGCCACCCAACACGTTGATCAGCAGGTCACCCGTCGAATTGCGCATTTGCGGCACCAAAATCTGTAGCACGGAGGCGCCCACATTGGCGGCGGTGGCTGCCGAGATCTGCTGCACCGAATGGCGCGCGGTGACGTGGCCGATCTCGTGGCCCAGTACGGCGGCAAGTTCGGCTTCGGAATTCAGGTAGGAGAGGATGCCGCGGGTAATATAGATATAGCCGCCGGGAAGCGCAAAGGCATTGACCTGGGGGGAATCGACGACCAGAAATTGGTACTGCAACCCGGCGCGGTGACTGGCCTTGGCCAGGCGCTGGCCAATGTCGTTGACGTAGCGCTGCAACGCCGGATCGTCGTAGATGCCGTACTGGTCGCGGACATTTTTGTCTTCGCCGCGCCCGACACTGACCTCTTGCGCCTCGGACATAGTCACGAAGTTGGGGTTGCCGGTGACGGGGTTCACCGCGCAACCGGCAAGCGCCAGCGTGACCAGCAGCGCGCCAAAACTGATTATCAGGGAAATTCGCATGGCCGGATTTTAGCCTGTGACAGCCGGGGCAAGGAATTCTGCATCGGCATTGCACGTGACCCGCAAGTCATCAATACCGGTCATGCAGCGGCGGCGCATAGGCGCGGCGGCTGCATACGGAATTATTAAAGCGCGTCGGCGACGGCCTTGCCGAGATCCATGGTGCTGGCCTTGCCGCCGAGATCCGGCGTCTTCGGCCCTTCGAGTAGTGCAATTTCGATGGCCATGACCACGGCGGCGCCGGCTTCCGGGCAGCCGAGGTGGTCGAGCATCATCGCACCAGCCCAGATCTGGCCGATCGGATTGGCGATTTTCTTGCCATAAATATCAGGAGCCGAGCCGTGTACCGGTTCGAACAGTGACGGAAACAGGCGTTCCGGATTCATGTTTGCGGACGGGGCGATGCCGATGGTGCCGGTCGCTGCCGGGCCCAGATCGGAGAGAATGTCGCCGAACAGATTGGAGGCGACGACTACATCGAACCAGTCGGGATGCATGACGAAGTGCGCCGACAGGATGTCGATGTGGTACTGGTCGGTCTTGACGTCCGGATACTTGGCGGCCATTTCCTTGACGCGCTCGTCCCAGTACGGCATCGAGATCGAAATGCCGTTGGACTTGGTCGCAGAGGTCAGGTGTTTCTTCGGACGCTTCTTGGCCAGTTCATAGGCAAACTTGAGGATGCGGTCGACGCCGACGCGCGAGAAGATCGCCTGCTGGGTCACGAACTCGCGCTCGGTGCCGCCGTACATGCGGCCGCCTACTGATGAGTATTCGCCTTCACTGTTTTCGCGCACCACCCAGAAATCGATGTCGCCGGGCTTGCGGTCGGCCAGCGGGCATTTCATGCCGGGCATCAGGCGCACCGGGCGCAGGTTGACGTACTGGTCGTAGCTGCGACGGAAGGGGATCAGCAAACCCCAGAGCGAGATGTGGTCGGGGAGCATGGCTGGCCAACCCACCGCACCGAAGTACACTGCGTCGTGTTTTTTCAGTTGATCGAGACCATCCTCAGGCATCATGCGACCGTGTTTGGCGTGGTAATCGCAACTCCAGTCGAACTCGTCGAATTTCCACTGGATGTCGAATTTGCGGCCCACCGCTTCCATGACACGCAGGCCTTCGGGCATGACTTCCTTGCCGATGCCGTCTCCGGGGATTACGGCGATGCGAAATGTTTTCATCTGTCGAGTTCCTGTATTTTTAATCGCGAGTGCGCGGTGCGCCGCGCAGTGCGCTCATTGGTCGGCCAAAACGGATTGCCAAAACAAAGGGCAGCCGCACGGCTGCCCTCGTCGTCAAGCGGCCTTACACCAATCAGGCTTCTGCAGCCTTGGGGGTGGCTGGCGTTTTTTTGCCGTATTTTTGGTTGAATTTCTCGATCCGACCGGCGGTGTCCAGTGTCTTTTGCTTGCCGGTATAGAACGGATGACATTCTGAGCAGACCTCGACGCTCAGGTCCTTGCCCATGGTAGAGCGTGTCTGCCACTTGTTGCCGCAGCTGCAAGTGATTGAAATTTCAAGGTATTCCGGGTGTACATCGGCTTTCATGGCGGTATCCTGAACTTAGGCCCCAGCGGGGCGGGAAACCCGCGATTATCGTGGATTTGGTCTAGCGGAGCAAGGGGCGCTGACCTGGCCGCCAGTTTTCGAGCAGTGCGCAGCAGGCGAGCAGTTCTCGGCGGCCCTTGGCGGAATCGACGAGCTCAAAGTCGGAGCGACCTGCGATCAGGTCAAGCCGGACGAAATAGATTTCCCCCGGACGGGTTTCCAAACGCATCGTGCCGTAGTCCCCGGCAATGCCGCTGAAGTGTTGCGAGCCGGGGTCAACATCGACTCGAAAGTAGGCCTTCGGTAGCGTCGCCCCGATCAGCTGGCCATTGATTTGAAGTATGGAGTCATCTGGGGGTCTCTGGAATTCAGGGCGGTAGACATAAATGGTGCTGCGGTCGGGACGTGGCTCGAAGGCCTTGGCTTTACGGTCCTGCTCCTGGGGTGCTTGCGGCGTGGATGCGCACGCAGCGACAAGGAGCAATAGTCCTGCGCCTGTTGTAATTCGCATTGCGCTTGCCCTGCTAGCGGATAATTTCGATGTTCAATGTGCCTGAAAGCACCAGATTGCGGCCATATTGCGGTTCTGCCAATTCGAACGAAGATCCGTCAAGGGAGCGGAATCCCCAGGTCGATTGATTGATGAAGTACAGCTTTCCAGGTTCGGTGGCGATGCGAATCAACCCGCTGTCTCCGGCGTAACCGGCAATGCGATGTTCCCCGGCAGGCACGATGATACGCAGATAGGTGCCGCGATAGGTGGACCCGATCAATTCGCCATCGAGTTGCAGTGGCGCGACGTGGTGCTTGTCGTGTATGTGTCGCGCTACGTAAATTACCGCGCGATCCGGAATGGATTCGAAGCGCTTGGCTTGAGCGTCTCCGGGCAGCGGCGGCAACAGGGTACATCCGGCAACACCGATCAGTGTTAGCAGCAGAAGTTTTTTCATGTTGGACTCCTAGTCGAACTACTTTGAGAATCCGGTTCGCGGATCATCAAGATTACACCCGGGTGACGTAACGCGCATTGCGTTGCGGTGGCTGGCAAACAGCCCGCGGGCGCGCAAAATTCCACTGCAGGTCCGCAACGGATTGTTTATGCAGGGGTTGATCTATTCGTCGGAGCAAGTCATCACTGACATGCGACGGTGGGCGGCCTGCTCAGTCCAGGAATACGGGACCGGAATACAGGTATTGTGCGACCGGCAACGTGCAGCCGGATCGTCTAGCCGCGCCGCATCGAGTCGAAGAATTCGTGCGGAGAAGCAATGGGCCTACGTGTTGGCTGGGGAGCGGCCCCGGAACGGGCCTGGATTGCGGGAGAAAATTCGGGTGGTTTGTGTCCGGCAAAGCTTGCCGGATGACTAACCGCGCCGCATCGAGTCGAAGAAATCCGCGTTGTTCTTGGTGGCGCGAACCTTGTCGAGCAGGAAGTCGGTCGCCTCGAGTTCGTCCATCGGGTAGAGCAGCTTGCGCAGGACCCAGATTTTCTGCAGCACGTCCTTGGGAATCAGCAGTTCCTCGCGCCGGGTGCCTGAGCGGTTGACGTTGATTGCCGGGAATATGCGTTTCTCGTACATGCGCCGGTCCAGATGGATTTCCATGTTGCCGGTGCCCTTGAATTCCTCATAGATCACATCGTCCATCCGCGAGCCGGTGTCGATCAGCGCAGTGGCGATGATGGTCAGGCTGCCGCCTTCTTCGACATTGCGGGCAGCGCCGAAAAAACGTTTCGGGCGCTGCAGCGCGTTGGCGTCCACACCGCCGGTCAGCACCTTGCCCGAGGCAGGAACCACGGTGTTGTAGGCGCGGGCGAGACGGGTGATGGAGTCGAGCAGGATGACCACGTCCTTCTTGTGTTCAATCAACCGCTTGGCTTTTTCAATCACCATTTCGGCGACCTGCACATGGCGGCTGGCCGGTTCGTCAAAGGTCGATGACAACACTTCGCCCTTTACCGAGCGCTGCATTTCGGTCACTTCCTCGGGGCGTTCGTCGATCAGCAGAACAATCAGTATCACTTCAGGATGGTTGGCGGTGATCGCATGCGCGATGTGCTGCATCAACACGGTCTTACCGGCCTTGGGCGGTGACACGATCAATCCGCGCTGGCCCTTGCCGATCGGGGCGATGATGTCGATGATGCGGCCGGTAATGTTTTCCTCGGCCTTGATGTCGCGTTCGAGTTTGAGGTGTTCGGTCGGGTGGTACGGCGTCAGATTCTCAAACAGGATCTTGTGCTTGGAATTTTCCGGCGAATCGTCGTTGACCTTGTCGACTTTGACCAGCGCAAAGTAGCGTTCGCCGTCCTTGGGGGTGCGGATCTCACCCTCGATCGTGTCACCGGTATGCAGATTGAAGCGACGAATCTGCGATGGCGAGACATAAATGTCGTCGGTGCCGGCCAGATAGGAGGTGTCAGGCGAGCGCAGGAAACCGAAGCCGTCGGGCAGCACTTCCAGCGTGCCGCCGCCGAATATCGATTCCCCCCTTTTGGCCTGGTTTTTGAGCAGCGCGAAGATCAGTTCCTGCTTGCGCAAGCGGTTGGCGGCGTCAATTTCATTCTTGACGGCCATATCGACGAGTTCGCCGATGGGGAGATTTTTCAGATCGGATAAATGCATGGACCTATGGCGCTGATAGCGGAAAAACAGGGAAATTAGGGGGGAGGCGGGTACTGCTTGGAGCGTAAAACTTCGCCGGCGCCTGCCGTGCTCTATTATTCAGTGCCGGGAGCGGCTTACTTAAGGGTCAGGCGCTGGCGGAAGAGTATAGCGTTCAGATATGACTGTCAATAAACGCGGTTAATTGTGATTTCGAAACGGCGCCGACCTTGGTGGCTTCGACCGATCCGTTCTTGAATATCATCAGCGTCGGGATGCCGCGAATGCCGTATTTCGGCGGTGTGGCCTGATTGTCGTCGATATTGAGCTTGGCTACTTTCAACTTGCCCGAATATTCCTTGGCGACCTCGTCGAGGATGGGGGCGATCATCTTGCACGGACCGCACCATTCGGCCCAATAGTCCACCAGCACCGGGGTCGCCGACTGCAGTACCTCGGGGTCAAAAGAATCGTCCGTCACGTGATGAATGTGCTCACTCATATTGGTCCTGCCTTGTAGTTGGGAAAAAATCCATTGGAAAAAAGACGTCGCCACGGGGCCGCGGCGGGGAATGGATGAGCCATCCTAGCGCAAAAGCCCCGCTTTTGGGAAGTGGCGTCCACTTTCTGGCGCCCCCTAAAGGCCGCGCGGCATCTGCTAAAATGCGGGCCTTTCCGCCAATTTCAAGGCCGTTCTGGGCCGAGTTTCTCAGGATCTTCCATGACTTACGTAGTGACCGAATCCTGCATCAAGTGCAAATACACTGATTGTGTCGATGTTTGCCCTGTGGATTGTTTCCGCGAGGGACCGAACATGTTGGTCATCGATCCGGACGAGTGCATAGACTGCACACTGTGTGTCGCCGAATGTCCGGTGGAGGCCATATTCGCCGAAGATGACGTGCCTGACGATCAGCGCGAATTTACGGCCTTGAACGCCGAACTGGCCAAGATGTGGAAACCCATCATCGAGAAGAAAGACGGACCGCCTGACGCCGACGACTGGGTCAAGGTCAAGGAAAAGAAGCACTTGCTCGAGAAATAACCGTCCGGCGGCGCCTGTTCCGGCATTGCCGGATTCCGGTGTGGACTTCGTGACAGTTGCGTAGACTAGGGCAATCCCCTGTACGTTCATGCGCATGTCCGAAACTGAAGCAATCACCCGCAGCACCCTGTTTGATGATCTCGCGGAGGCGGGTGCGGGACAGTTGACCGTCATTACGCCCAACCGGCGGCTGGCGCTCGACCTGAAACGGACATTCGATGCGCGACAGATCGCTGCCGGGAAACGCGCCTGGTCCAGCGCCGATATCCTGCCTTACAGCGCTTTTGTCGAACGCGCCTGGCTTGAATCGATCCCCACGGCTACGGCCAGCCAATTACTGAAACCAGCGCAAGAGTTTGCACTTTGGGAGCGTGTGATTGTCGATGCGCCAGGCGGTGCACTGCTGCTGAATCATGCTGCCGCGGCGCGGCAGGTGCGTGATGCGTGGGGGATCATGCAGGAATTCCGTATCGATCTCGCGCAACATCGTGGCGAGCTGGACCAGGATAGTGCGGCATTCCGCGAGTGGGCCAAACGTTATGCTGCGCGTTGTGAGGCCGGACAATGGCTGGACAGTGCCATGCTGCCCAATGCCTTGCGGCAGGTGATCGCTGCTGGCAATGGCCCTGCGCCACGTACATTGATCCGTTGTGGATTTGATCAACTATCGCCGCAACAGCAGGAGTTGTTTGCTGCGTTCGCTGTTGCCGGCAGTGCTGTACGCGATGCAGCTGGGCCACAACACGCAGCGCACGTCACGCGGCAGATTTATCCTGATGCTGAACGTGAGTTGCGCGATGTGGCCGTTCAGGCGCGTGCGCTGGCTGCCACGCAACCGCGGTCCCGCATCGGCGTGGTCGTTCCGGATCTCGCCGCCTGCCGCGTCGCGGTTATCCGTATTTTTGATGATGTGTTCGAGCCCGCGCGCCTGCTTGAAAGCAGGACCGAATCCGAACGTCCATACAATGTGTCCGCCGGATTGCCGCTGAACGAGTATCCGGTCATCCATGCGTCGCTCCTGGTGTTGCGATTGGTTCGCGGCGAGTTGACGCTGCAGGAGGCTGGCAGTCTGTTGCGCAGTCCTTATACTGCAGGCGCAACCGAGGAGCAGGCTGCCCGGGCTCGTGCCGATGCGGTGCTGCGCAGTCGCCGGCGTAACGAGGTCAAGCTGGGCAGTCTGCTGAATCTCGCAGCCGAACCCACGGCAGGCCTGCCGCGATGGGCTGCAGCGCTGGGTAAATGGGTGCCTCAGGCGCGCGAGTTGCGGCGCAAACGCCAACTGCCTTCAGCGTGGAGCAAAAGTTTCCTTGATTTGCTGCGGGATATGGGCTGGCCCGGTGAGCGGGCGCTGGATTCCGCCGAATTTCAGACCGTCGAGCGTTTTCGCGCAACCGTCGCGGGGCTGACTTTGCTTGATGCGGTTACCGGAGCCATTGATCTTGATGCCGCGCTGATGTTGTTGTCCCGCAGCGTTGCGGATACAGAGTTTCAGCCCGAGTCGGTCGACTCCCCCGTGCAGGTGCTTGGCGTGCTGGAAGCGGCGGGCCTGGAATTCGATGCGCTGTTTGTAATCGGGCTGTCAGATGAAGAATGGCCGGCACCGCCGCGCCCCAATCCTTTTTTGCCGGTTGTGGCGCAGCGTGCAGCACAGGTGCCGCGTGCGAGCGCCGAGTGGATGCTGGGTTTTGCGCAACGGTCATTGCGGGACTGGTTGACGGCTGCGCCACAGGTCATCCTGACGCATCCTGATCGTGATGGTGATCGGCAGTTGCAGCCGAGCCCGTTGATCGTTGACCAGCCGCTGGAAACGTCGCTGGTTGATGGAATCCCGCGGTTGGACATGACGATTTTTGCCGCGCGCTCACGCGAGCCACTGGATGATTTTCGCGGACCGGCGTTGCCGCCGGGAGCGCTGGTGCATGGCGGCAGTCAGGTGATCAGAAACCAGGCGGCGTGCCCGTTCCGCGCTTTTGCGACGCATCGCCTTGGTGCGCGCGCGCTGGATGCCGGGCATGACGGACTTGACGCGCTGGAGCGCGGCAGTCTGGTGCATGAGGCAGCGGCCAACGTGATGCGGTCATTGGGCTCGCATGAACAACTGCTGAACCTCGATGCCGAACAGCGGCACGCGATCATAACGACCGGTGTCGCCGAGGCGATTGAACATCAACGCCGCAACCGGCCTGACGTCATGAGCGACGCCTTTGCGCGTCTTGAAGCGACGAGAGTGGAAGCCTTGCTGCTGCGATTGCTGGCGCTGGAGGCGACACGTGCACCGTACTCGGTGGTGGCCACCGAGCGTGCCGAGTCCATACATCTAGTCGGGCTTGACCTGCGGGGGCGTCTGGATCGCATTGACCAGACCGCAGCCGGGCAGTTGATCATTGATTACAAAACCGGGGTTGCACATACCGCGAGCTGGCTGGACGATCGGCCCGATGAACCGCAACTGCCTTTGTACGCGGTTGCTGCGGGTAACTCAGCGGGCGCGGGCGTCAGCGGCATTGCGTTTGTGGAGCTGAATGCGCGCGAAGTCCGTTACAAGGGTTTCGTCAGCAATGCGGCAGCAGTACAGGGTGCTGATGCAGCGGTGTGGAAAGGTGTGACCACGGTTGCGGACTGGCCGGCGCAAATTGCGCAATGGCGTACGGTTCTGGAAGCATTGGCACACGAGTTTATGGCCGGTCGTGCCGATGTGGCACCCAAACGTTACCCGCAAACCTGCCAGTACTGTGATCTGGGTGCGGTGTGCCGGGTGCGCGAATTGCTGGATACGGATACGGCAGCTGACGATGCCGAGGACACAGAGGTCGCGGATGACTGAGGCGCGCGCCTATCCGGCTACAGCCGATGCGGCCGCGCGCGCGCAGGCACTGGACATTACCCGTTCGTTCATTGTCCAGGCGCCGGCAGGGTCCGGCAAGACTGAATTGCTGATCCAGCGTTTTCTGGCTTTGCTGGCGCAGGTTGATGCGCCAGAGGAAATCGTTGCCATTACATTTACGCGCAAGGCCGCCGCCGAAATGCGTACACGGGTGCTGGCTGCTCTGACTGATGCGCAGCAGGACACGCCACCGGAAGCGCCGCATAAACTGAATACCTGGAAGCTTGCACGCGCCGCACGGATGCGTGCACACGCAGGGCAATGGGAGCTTGAAAAAAATCCCAATCGACTGCGCATGCACACCATAGACGCGCTATGTCATGCGTTGGCCCGGCAAATGCCGGTGCTGTCGCGCTTTGGTGGTCAGCCACAGACGGTGGAGGATCCACGGCCGCTGTATGTAGAGGCTGCACATCGCACGCTGGCGCTGCTCGAGACAGAGGGCGCTCAAGCTGCTGCCGTGGCCAGCGTGTTGCTGCACCTGGACAACAATGTCGGCGTGGTCGCTGATTTGCTTGCCGCCATGCTGGCGAAGCGTGATCAGTGGATACG
>JBBKXO010000219.1:0-3145 GCA_037969525.1 Burkholderiales bacterium
GAATCGCCTTCGAAGGCGAGGATATGCGTGGCGATGCGATCGAGGAACCAGCGGTCATGCGAAATCACCAGTATGCAACCCGCAAATTCCAGCAATGCGTCTTCCAGCGCGCGCAGCGTCTCGACGTCGATATCGTTGGAGGGTTCGTCGAGCAGCAGCACGTTGGCGCCGGTCAACAGTGTCTGCGCGAGATGCAGGCGCCCGCGCTCACCGCCGGATAACGTGCCGACTTTCTTCTGCTGGTCCTGGCCCTTGAAATTGAAACGGCCAAGGTAGGCGCGCGACTGCATTTCGAATTTGCCGACATTGATGATGTCGAGCCCGCCGGAAATGGCCTCCCATGCCGTCTTGTCATTGGGCAGGGCATCGCGCGACTGGTCCACCATCGCCAGCGTCACGGTTGAGCCGATGACGACTTCGCCGGAATCGGGTTTTTCCTTGCCGCTGATCATGCGAAACAGGGTTGTTTTGCCGGCACCGTTGGGGCCGATGATGCCGACGATGGCGCCCGGCGGAATCGCGAACGACAGTTTGTCGATCAGCAGCCGGTCGCCGTAACCCTTGGAAACATCCTTGAACTCAATCACGCTGTCGCCCAGGCGTTCGGCAACCGGGATGAAGATCTCCAGGGTTTCGCTGCGTTTCTGGTAATCGAACGAGGACAGTTCCTCAAAACGCGCGATACGTGCCTTGGATTTGGCCTGCCGGCCTTTCGGATTCTGGCGCACCCACTCCAGTTCCTTTTTCAGCGCCTTCTGCCGTGCCGACTCGGTCGCCTCTTCCTGCTTCAGACGCACGCCCTTCTGCTCCAGCCACGAACTGTAATTGCCTTTCCACGGTATGCCCGCACCGCGGTCGAGTTCAAGTATCCACTCGGCAGCGTTGTCGAGGAAGTAACGGTCATGGGTTACCGCCACCACGGTGCCAGGGAAGCGGAACAAGAACTGTTCCAGCCAGTCCACGCTTTCCGCATCCAGATGGTTGGTCGGTTCGTCGAGCAGCAGCATGTCGGGCCTGGACAGCAGCAACCGGCACAGTGCGACACGGCGTTTCTCGCCACCCGAGAGTTTCTCGATTTTCGCTTCCCATGGCGGCAGCCGCAGCGCGTCGGCGGCGATTTCGAGCTGATGCCCGGTATCGGCGCCGGCGTTGGATACCAGCGCCTCGTATTTCGCCTGTTCGGCGGCGAGCTTATCGAAATCGGCATCGGGCTCGGCATAGGCGGCGTAGATTTCATCCAGCTTCGCCTGGGCCTGGAACACCTCGCCCAGTCCTTCTTCCACCGCTTCACGCACCGTCTGCTTCGGATTCAACTGCGGCTCCTGCGGCAGGAAGCCGATGTTGAGATTGGGCATCGGCGTGGCTTCGCCGTCGAATTCCTTATCGACGCCGGCCATGATTTTCAGCAGGCTGGATTTTCCAGAGCCGTTCAATCCCAGCACGCCGATCTTGGCGCCCGGAAAAAACGACAGTGAAATATCCTTGAGGATCACGCGTTTGGGCGGCACCATCTTGCTCACCCGGTTCATCGTCATTACGTACTGAGCCATGTTTCAGTTTTCTGGAATAAGTTGATCGAAGGGAACCTCCGAGGATAGCCCAAAGTCACGCTGATGTGAGGCTGTGTACCATTCGTGGATAATGCGACCTCCCGCCATCCCTACAACCCACTGTGCTGCAGGAGTCCGGCAATGAATGTAATCAGCCCATGGCTGCAACTGGGATATGTCATCCCGCACCTCTACACCGACATGGACGCCTACCAGTTCTACCGCGTGGCACCCGACGGCATGATGCTGGTCACCACCGGCATCAACCTGAAGGAATACAGCCTCGCCTCGGTGGAATCCGAACTGCCTGCGCTATGGCGCGCCTATGATCTGCTGGTGAAGAAAAAAGTCGACCGCATTGCATTAAGCGGCGTGCCGGTGGCCTCGGTCCTCGGCCGCAAAAAAATGCTGGAAATCCTCGCCGAGGCACAACAGCGCACCGGCCTGCCCTGCGACACCGACCTTGAAGCGCATATCGCCACTCTGCAGCATTTCGGAGTTACGAAACTGGCGCTGGCGACGCGCTGGCCGGAACACGTCAACACCGCGCTGACCAATTACCTGGGGGAAGCGGGCATCGAAGTCGTCATCTGCTGTGCGCGCGGCCGCTCTCTCGACCAGAACAAGCTGTCGAGTGCTGCCGCTGATCATCTGCTGGCGCTGGAACTCGGTGCGCAGGCGCTGCGTGAAACGCCCGAGGCGCAGGCGCTGCTGCTGCCCGGCGGTCTGTGGTACGCCATCCACGCCGTACCGCTGCTCGAAGCGGAATTCGACAAGCCGGTGCTGCTCAACATCACATCAACCACATGGGCGGCACTCAATGCCGCGCCCAAGCCGTTGTTGCGCCGTCCGGATCCGCAATGGGGGAAGGTGCTGAGCAGCGTGTAAATGCGGGCTTCAATATTTTCTTCACCCCTCTCTGTGGAGCATTTAATGTCAAAGAAAACATACAAGCTCCGGCACATCGCGCTCTCCGTGCCCGACGTCGCTGCCGCACAAAAGTTTTTCGAGGACGCTTTCGGCATGACCAAGGCCGGCGATGCCCAGAACGGGGTGCATATGACCGATGGCACTATGAACGTCGCGCTACTGGCCAAGGGTGGCAAGGCGCCCGGTGTGCCGCACGAACCGTTCTATGGCGTCATGCACTTCGGCATGTGGGTGGACGACCTCGCCCAAGCCGAGGAGCAAGTCAAAGCCGCGGGCGCCACCCATTTCGGTGGCCGTCCACCCAACACGCCCAACAGCTACTATGAAGTGAAATACCGCGACCCCACCGGCATGGTGTTCGATATCACGGCAAGCGGCTGGAAGGGTGCGGTCAAGAACGTCAAACCGGAGGAGTAACGCTTTCGGAAACGATGGGCCCCGGGTAGCGCGAGGATCCGCTTCTGCACACTAGCGAACATTGGCGGATGTCCGCTTACGACCCGTTGTTGCCGGTCGAATTTCCACAAAGCCGCCGTTTGCGCGATCAATCTATTACTTTGTCGCCGCGCCGCAGGATCAAACTCAGCTGCTTGCAGGCAAGGGCCGGGGGCGTAACCATAACTCCGCTCTAAGGTTCCTTGCACGAGGGCGCATGGTTCGCCAAT
>JBBKXO010000220.1:0-4519 GCA_037969525.1 Burkholderiales bacterium
ACGCTGATTGACCGTTCACGCACCCATCTGTGGAAACCGCTGTTGCATGAAGTCGCAGCGGGCAGCATGGATGTGGACCTGCATACGCTGGATTATCTTGCGCAGGCGCGCTGGCACCATTTCCGCTTCCGCCTGGGCAGCATGGTGGGGCTGGACCGCGAACAGCGCGTGGTACGGGTCGCACCTACGTATGATGACGAGGGCCGCCTGCTGATCGGCGAACGCGAAATCCGCTATGACACGCTGGTCATCGCCGTGGGCAGCGGCACAAACGATTTTGGCACGCCGGGCGCACAGGAACATGCCATCAGCCTTGACATCCCGGCGCAGGCCGAACGTTTTCATAACCGGCTAATCAATGCCTGCATCCGCGCCAACGCCCAGCGCGAACCTTTGCGTCCGGAGCAGCTTCACGTCGCGATCATCGGCGCCGGGGCGACCGGCGTCGAACTCTCCGCTGAATTGCATCACACGACCCGGGAACTGGTGGCCTTTGGGCTGGAGCGTCTAGATGCTGAACGCGACATTCGCATTACCTTGATCGAAGCCGGGCCGCGCGTGCTGCCCGCCCTGCCCGAGCGGTTGTCAAAATCGACCGTGGAGTTGCTGGCCAAACTCAATGTGCAGGTACTTACGGCGGCACGCGTGATTGCGGTGGAACACGACGGAGTGCTGATCGCCGACGGTCGCAAGGTGCCGGCGGAACTGACGGTATGGGCCGCAGGCATCAAGGCACCGGATTTCCTGAAAGACATAGCCGGTCTGGAAACCAACCGCCTGAATCAGCTGGTGGTGACTGCGGAGTTGCAGGTGACGCGTGACCAGGATATTTTTGCGTTCGGCGACTGTGCCGCCTGCGCCTGGCCCGGGCACGAACACAATGTTCCGCCGCGGGCACAGGCTGCTCACCAGCAGGCGACACTGTTGTCCTCGACGCTGCGCCGCCGGCTCGCCGGCAAGCCGGCGCGCGCCTTCATCTACCGCGACTTCGGTTCGCTGGTGTCGCTGGGTAACTATTCAACCGTCGGCACCCTGATGGGTGCGCTGATCGGCGGCAGCCTGTTTATCGAAGGGCTGTTCGCACGCGTGATGTACGTGTCGCTCTATCGCATGCATCTCTATGCGTTGCATGGTTTCGCCAAGGTGTTCTTCGACACGCTGGCCCGGCTGATCACCCGGCGTACCGAGCCCCGCGTCAAATTGCACTGAAAACCAATCCATAGTTCATAAAGTAACGTCGGGGGCGCTCGCTGACCGCGTGCCCGGCAATGGATGGTTGTCGGTGGCGTGATAGGTAAATACCGCTGAAAATTTTGTGCGCGTACTCTGGTTGCGGCTGGCAGCATGGAACAGCCGGCAATGAAAAAACAACGCATCGCCGGGATCGAGTTCGGCACTGATCTGCGTCCGCAGCAGTTCCGCATTGGCAGCGACATCGGTGCGCAGAAACTGCGCAGCATCCAGGCGGTCGGCGCCGAATGCCATGACATGGGTACCTGGCAGCAGTAACAGGCAGCCGTTCTCCGGGCGTTCTTCGCCCAGCGCCAGCCACACCGACACCAGTTCCGGCCGTTCGTACGACCAGTAGCGGATATCGCGATGCCAGCTGGTCAGGCTGCTGTAGCGCGGATCCTTGGTCATCACGCAATTGTGGTGGGTCTGCGACAAGGCGACCTGCGGACCCAGCAACTGGCGCAGCCGCGCAGTGATCGGTGCTGCAGTCGCCCACTCACGGTAAGCTGCACCGCGCGCATAAGCCTGGAGCAGACGGCGCACCGTGCGCCCGCCCGGTGACTCGCGGGTTTCCGGCGCGCCGGGATACTGCGTATCGGCCTCATATTCCACGGGTCCCGCTGCCGCACGCAAATCACGTTCGGCCACCTGCAACATGCGCGCGCAGGCGTCAGCCGGCACCAGCCCACGCACGACGTGATAACCATCGCGCGCGAAATGTGCAATCTCGTCAGCGGAAAACTCGTCAGCCATGGCGCTCTGGTCGTTTCCTGAATATCCACAGATGAAAGACGGCCGCACCCAACACCAGGCTCACCAGGGAATACCCGGGGTCGAGCGCCCCTGCGGTAAGCATCGACTGCGTGCTGAACACGGAATCTTCGTAATTGATAAACAGCGCCAGCAGCAGGTTGTTGCCGGCATGGGCGCCGATCGCCAGTTCCAGCCGGCCGTCGCGCAAGGCCACGCTGGCCAGAAACAGGCCCATGGCGAAATAATTGGCGGCCATGATGCCTATGCCGTAAGCCGCAATTTCCGGATTGAAGAGGTGCGGAATCGTGAATACCACACTGCTCAGCACCGCCAGTACCGCCGGCTGGCGCAGCAACCGCCCCATGGCCTGCACCAAATAGCCGCGGAACACCAACTCCTCGGCTGCACATTGCAACGGCGTCAGCAGCAGTGCCGCAGCCACGAAAGGCAGCCACCGCTGCACGTCCAGGCTCCAGGCATAACGTCCGGGATAGAGCAGGTTTTCGACCGTGGCGGCAACCAACGCCAGCACCACCCACACCGCTGCGCCCTCGGCGATGCGCCACCAGTCGAGACGCGACCGCGGCGTGATCAGGGTCAGCCAGCTACGGCGATGCAGCACCATGATTACCAAAACAACACCCACCAGCAACATCAGGACGCTGGCGTTGATGGCGACGAATTCGGTCACGCTGCCGAACAATGCGGCGTTCATGATCTGGATGTAGGCGTACTCTCCACCGACCAGCCAGCCCGCGGCAATCAACAACAGGCCCAGACCATAGCGCCACCAGCCGTTGCAACCGGCGTCAGCCAGCGCCAGGTAGAGCGCGGCGGGCGAAGTGGAAAACTGCGTCAAGCGGAATCGTAGCCGAGCGCTGGAGCCAGCCAGCGTTCAGCGTCGGCAACGGACATGCCTTTGCGCCGGGCGTAATCAGCGACCTGGTCACGGTTGATTTTGCCCACGGCGAAATACTGAGACTGCGGATGCGAGAAATAAAACCCGCTGACCGAAGACGCCGGCAGCATGGCATAGGATTCGGTCAGCCGCATGTCGATCGCACCGGCGTGCAGCAGTTCGAACAACGCACCTTTTTCGGTATGGTCCGGACACGCCGGATATCCGGGCGCGGGGCGGATGCCGCGGTATTTCTCGGCGATCAGTGCGTCATTGCCCAAAGCCTCGTCACGGGCATAACCCCAGAATTCGCGACGCACCCGTAAGTGCAGCAGCTCGGCAAATGCTTCGGCCAGCCGGTCGGCCATCGCTTTCAGCAGGATTATCGAATAGTCGTCGTGCTGTTTTTCGAAAATCGCGATGCGCTTCTCGATGCCCAGCCCCGCGGTCACCGCGAAAGCGCCGATATAATCGGCAACGCCCGAATCTGAGGGTGCGACAAAATCGGCAATGCACTGGTTGTGACGTCCGGTCGGCTTCTGGTTCTGCTGGCGCAGGTTGTGCCATACCATCAGCGGCGTCTGGCGCGATTCATCACCATAGATCGCGATGTCCTCAGGCGCTACGCGCGCCGCCGGGAACAGTCCAAATACACCGTTGGCGGTCAGCCACCGGCCCGCGATGATTTTCTGCAGCATCTCCTTGCCGTCTGCGAGCACTTTGCCCGCTTCTTCCCCGACCACGGCGTCGTCGAGGATCGCCGGGTACGCCCCCGCAAGATCCCAGGTCTGGAAGAACGGCGCCCAGTCGATATGCTGCGCGATTTCCGCCAGATCATAGTTCTTCAGCACCTTGACACCCAGCATCTCGGGCTTGGGGGGAACATAGGTTTTCCACTCAGTCTGCAGCGCGTTGGCGCGCGCCGCCGCCAGCGTGATCAGCGACGGGCCTTTCTTATTCGCATGCTGTACACGAATGCGCTCGTACTCTGCCTTGACGTCGTTGAGATAGCCCTTGCGCAGATCATCCGACAGCAGGCTGGAACACACGCTGACACTGCGCGACGCGTCCGGCACCCAAATCACCGGACCCTGATAATGCGGGGCGATTTTCACCGCAGTGTGCACGCGTGAGGTGGTGGCGCCGCCGATCAGCAGCGGCAGAGTCATGCCCGCGCGCTGCATTTCGCGCGCGTTGTGTGCCATTTCCTCCAGCGACGGCGTGATCAGCCCCGACAGGCCGATGATGTCGGCCTTTTCTTTTTCAGCGACTTCGGCGATCTGCTTCCAGTGCACCATCACGCCCAGATTGACCACTTCGTAGTTGTTGCACTGGAGCACCACGGCGACGATGTTCTTGCCGATATCGTGCACGTCGCCCTTGACCGTGGCCAGCACGATCTTGCCCTTGGTCCGGATGTCACCCGTGCGCGCCTTCTCCTCTTCAATGTACGGTATCAGATGCGCCACCGCCTGTTTCATAACCCGCGCCGACTTGACGACCTGCGGCAGGAACATCTTGCCGGCACCGAACAGGTCGCCCACGACATTCATGCCGTCCATCAGCGGCCCTTCGATGACCTGGATCGGACGGCCACCTTCGGCGTCGATTTTCAGGCGCATTTCCTCGGTATCT
>JBBKXO010000221.1:0-2612 GCA_037969525.1 Burkholderiales bacterium
CGCAATCAACAGACAACAAAGCACAATTTTTCGCGCGATTTCCATGCCCCAAGACTAGACCTTTGTTCTGCGGAGCACAATCGGGATACTCGACCCAAGAAGGGCCCTGCACTACGGACGTCGAGGTTAGGTGATCGAATGCGAAGAGACCCGGTCAATGTAAAAAGGCCGGCACCGATCAGAATGAATTATCTTGTACTGCCCCAGCGCCGATGGAGGAAGTTATGAATCGGCACGAATACCACGCCTGCATAAATACCGAATAGCAAACTTTCTATCAAGCCCAAAAAAAAGCTCGACCAACTGATCCATGTGAATGCGGGCAGGAACAGTTCAAGAAATCCGTGCATATGCAGGCTTTCTGGCATGATCAGACCCCAGGCGACACACACAACAAAAGACACCACGGCCGTCAGGCCCAGCGACCCGCTAACAACTTTGAGATTCAGCACGTTGATCTCCAATACTCTTTCGATTGTTTGGCCTACGGCTTGCCGAACGTTGCGTGCAAATACGCCAGAACAGCGACAATTTCGTCGTCCGTCATAGCGGGATTTCCGCCTCTGGCAGGCATGGACAGCGCCGCCCCTGGGGTCGTCAGGCCATTGCTTATACTCGCTAATAGCACCGCATCCGGTTTAGATAAAGGTCCGTCGGCTTCTGTTAAGTCGCTCACACCCGGGATCGCACCTTTCCCATCATCGCCGTGACAGGCAAAACAGGTTTGTGCGTACACAGCTTTACCGGTGTTCGAATCGGAAATTCGCATTGACGCGGCGGTGGTTTCCACGCGGTCGACGTTGTTGCTTTGCTGCAGAAACGCCAGGATATCGCTCGCTTCGTTTGCGGTCAGTCCTGCCCGCACTCGCATGTGGGCGACTGCGGCGCGCCACTGGTCATCACGAAGTGATCGAGCATCGCGCATATTGTGACAGCGCGCGCACGTATCCGCCCAGGATTTGGCGCCGCGCGCAAACTGCACCGTATCTACTTGGGCCACTAAATTGCCCTCGGCAGCTGCTACCGGCTCCTGGAAAGACGTAAGACCCAGCCCCCATACGCCGGCGATCAGCGCGGCCGGAACAAATGACATGAATTTGGTCTTCATTGTTGCGATTCCTTTGATTTAATAACCGAAAGCGATTTGCGCAATCCAGCGGTCATCGTCGGTGATTTCTCCGGACAGTCCGTCATTGGCCTCGTAGCCAAACTTGACCAAGGCGCTCGGTGTTATCAGATAGTTGACACCGATTGCCCACTGCTCCTGAGAGTCGTCTTCATGTGGTGAGTCGAAATCGGTGAAGCGAACAACACCCTCCCATTTTCCCTGGCCGAATTTGTAGGCGGCTTGCGCGAACCAGGTTTCCCATTTGCCGGACTCAGGCGCTACGCTCAGTTCTGCGGCGTCGACCTCTTGCATAACGTACTCACCGCGAAAATCGAAGTCATTCCAGCGGTAACTCGCATCAAATCCAAGCACTGTGTAGCCGCGCGTCGCGTCGCCTTCAATATCGGCACCATCATTTTCGACAACTGCTGCATCTCCAAACGCACCGGATACCGCCAGCTCAAGTGACGGGAACGGCAGGAACGCGAGACGGCCACCGAATACCTTCTCGTTATCCGGATCATCCGCGAACCCCTCCGCCTCGATAGCATGAATCTCACCATCTTCGCCCTCGAGCTTCGGTCCGTTCCCTACGTAAGCCGAGTAAAGAACCCTACTGTTATTTCCGATTGGCGCGACGCCACGCAATTGCAGTCCAACCTCGGAAATCGGCGCTGCTCCGTCGTGGCCGAATCCCGGTGGTGCCGAGGGCAGCTTGTTTATCCAGGACGGATGAATGTTCTGCCGAAAATTGCCGATGGGGCTCAGAAATTTACCGGCTACCAGCGTCAGCCTGTCGTTTAGGAAAATATCAACCGTCGTGTATTCCAATCCGATTGCCGTGTCGCCATTTTCCTCGACTTCGATCTCAAGCTCCGCTTCCCACAATACTTTGTCGTTACTCAGGAAATGAAACATCGGATTGAAATTGGCAACAAACGCGGCATTGCCGTTTTCCGGGCTAACGTAGTCAGCAGATGCGTAACCCGACAGATGCGTCACCGAGGTCACGTCTTTCCACTCACTGGCGGACTGGGTCGCCTGATCGGCCACTTTCCGAGCGGCTGTTACGTCCGCACGCAAAGACTGAATATCAGCTGTAGATCCTGCCTGCTTCGCATCCTCCAACTCGCTACGCAAGGCCGCAAGCTCCTCGGCCATCACGGTCATCCTCGCCTCCAACTCCTGAATGCGATTCGCGTCGGTCTGCGCAGTCGCTTCTGTGGTTGCGAACGCCAGCATCACACAACTGGCCAAGACCAAATTCCGTCGTATTGAGCTGTTCACTGATTTACCCTCGAATTGCTCTACCATTTGTATACCTACTATGGTTTAGCCGACCGACGAATGCTGTAGGTACTAACCGATTACGGGCTGCGGTGTTTCCTACCCACGTTCGCGCAATGAATAGCCGCGCCAAAGCAAAAACAACGCCGGTATGACGATCAACGTCAGGATGGTCGCACTCACCATGCCCCCGACCATCGGGGCAGCGATGCGCCGC
>JBBKXO010000222.1:0-35443 GCA_037969525.1 Burkholderiales bacterium
GATTGCGCCTGAGGCGGGTAGCCGTTGCATAGTCCGCAGATATCTAATTGATTATAAACATAATTCTATAATCTGGAGTGTCTCAGCATCACGGCGAAGCTGCTGCTGCTCGGTACAGGATGTCCTTGATGACGTCGGGGCAGGCGTCGGCGTCTACCCAGATGGGCATTTGCCGATTGTCATTATTGTGCCGCGGGCAGGCGGAACACCGACTTGTCCTGTTCGCCCAACTGCGCCATTAATCCGGTTTCCCAGGCCAGGTACTGCTGCATGGCGGCGCGATTGCCGGCGTGGCGGTCATGCACGAAAAACAGATAGTCGATGCAATCGCGGTCAGACGGGATCTCGGGTGATGCGGCTGTAGTATTGCCGGCTTTACTCCACGCGGCTACGCCACCCTCGAACAAGAGGACATCAGTGATCCCGGTGTCCAGCAGTTCGGTTGCTGCCAAACGCGCAGTCGCGGTGTCGTCTGAGACCAGTACGATGGGTGTTTTTTGTCCTTCGGCATCATTGGCGATGCGCGAGCGGATGCTCCAGCGGCTGCCGGGGATGTGGGCCTGGCGGTAGCCCATGCTGGGACCGATGTCGAATACCGTGCAGGTTTTGGTATCGACCTGTTTTTTCAAATCAGCCGCGGTAATCAGCGGCAGTTCGGGTAGTGCCGGATTTGCAGCGGGCACTGCGGCAAGGGCTGCCTTGACGCCACCTTCGAGCACGTAGGCATCGCAGCCGAGTTGCAGCAGCCAACTGGCCACCACCGGTGCGCGCACGTACTCTCCACCGTCGATCAGCACGATGCGAGCATGGCGCACGCCTACCCACTGGTCGGTCGCCTGGATCAGCTGGCCGCCAGGGGCATGTTGAGAACCTGAAATACTGCCGGCGGCGAATTCCTCGGGTGTGCGTACGTCGCACAGATAAGTGGTGCGATCAGTTGCACTGAGCCACGCTGTAACTGTTGCTGCCGTCACCGTGCGAACATTGAAACGAGACGCCAGTGCCTGCGCAGCTTGCTGCTGTGCCGGCAGGGTTGCTGCATCTATTTTCTCCGGATATTGCAGTGATGAACCGTGTTCAAGCTGCAGATCGGAGAGATACCAGCCCTGGGTGCCGTTTTCCAGTGCATAGACCGGATTGGGTACGCCGAAATTGATCAGAGTCTGCGCGCCGAGGATGGATCGGGTGCGGCCGGCGCAGTTGATGATGATCTTGGTTTGCGGATTACTGACCATGCTGCTCACGCGATACGGCAGCTCGGCATTGGGGCAGGAAGTGCTGCCGGGGATGGTCATTTTGTGGTGTTCGTGCACCGGGCGGCCATCGAACAAGGCGAAGTCCTCACCGCTTGCTTTCATCCTGACCAGATCCTGCGCGGTAATCCGCGGCGTGTTGTAGGCGTGTTCGACCAGTTCGCCGAACAGCTTGCTCGGTACATTCACACCTTTGAATAGTACGTAGCCGGCGGATTTCCAGCCCTGTGTGCCGCCTTCGAGCACCGCCAGATCGCTATAGCCCAATACGGCAAGGCGCTGTGCTGCACGCTGGGCGATACCGGACTGCCCGTCGTCGCAAAGCACGATGCGCGCGGTCAGGCGAGGCACCAGCGCAGCGATGCCCAGTTCGAGGCGGCTGTACGGCAGCGGTGTTGCGAACAGCAGATGGTCTTCACCGAACTGGCCATCCTCGCGCACATCGAGTAGCGCGATTTCATGGCCGTCGTGCAATGCGCTCTGCAGCGCCGCCGGAGTGATGGTGCTTAGCTGTGCCATACGTGCATCCTTCAGCAGGGAAAACAGGATTAACCGGAAATAACCACTGCGATTATAGCTGCCGCATTATTTGGCAACCATTCAGCGTATGAGCAATGGCAGCCCGCTGGCGATGAGGATCACGGCGACCAGTCGCTTGAATGCCACATCAATAAGATTGGCATGTATGCGATTGCCGATCCAGACGCCGATCAGCATGATGGGTACTGCGATCAGGCAGGCGATCAATGTTTCGCGATCGTAACTGCCGATGAACGCATAGCCCAGTCCGCGAAAAATGCCGAGGCCGAAGAGTATGGCCGCGACAGTGGCACGGAATGCCGCCTTGTCGAATTTCTGCAGGTCGAGATAGATGGCGAAAAACATGCCCGCCATGGAACCGAATATGGTGCCGACAAATCCAGCCAGGGTGCCGGCGGTCGGCGTCGCCAGCCACAGCGGAATTTTCAGGCTGATCGAAGGCCGCCAAGTCATCAACAGCGAATAGCTGCCGTAGATTACGACAAACACGCCCAGCGCGCGAGCCAGTGTGCGGGCATCCAGGGTCTTGAAGAAATACAGCCCAACCAGCACGCCAATGATGCAATACGGCATAACCCGCCACAGCGCGGGCCAGCGTACGTGGTGCAGGTTTTTTTGGAGGATTACGAACGACGATAGCAGGCCGAGAAAAGTAACCATCGGTACTACCGTTTTCAGGGACATCACCCACGCCAGCAGCGGTACAGTTACGCCGCCAAATCCGGCGCTGCCGCGGACTGCATAGGAAATAATGATGATGAAACTGAAATACAGCAGCTCCGGGAGCGTCAGCGCGTCCACGGCTCAGCCGTCATGCCGGCCTTTGGCCCCGGTCATTTTTTTATTTTTGAGTGGAGGCCGCCGAGCAGCGCCGCCGTGGGGCGATGGGCCCGACCGCGGATCGACGGCATATCTTCTGTGACTGGACTGGCAGTGGAGGTTGCAGCAGGTTCGTATGGTTTGCTGAAATCGAAGCCGTCGCTGTTGCGCTGCGGTCGCGCAGCGGCAGGCCTTTGCGCGGGCGCAGCGGCAGGCCTTTGCGCGGATGTCGGCGCATGTGCGCGGGGTGCTTCGTGCGCATCGCGGCGCGGGCGACGTTCGCGACTTTGATCGGCCGCAGGTGCGTCGACAGTCTTGCGCGGAATGGCGCGTTTCAGCAATTTCTCAATATCAGCGAGCAGGCGGATTTCGTCAGGGCAAACCAGGGAGATGGCCTCGCCAGGGGTGCCGGCGCGACCAGTGCGCCCGATGCGGTGTATGTAGTCTTCAGGCGTGTACGGCAGCTCGTAGTTGATGACGAACGGCAATTCGGCGATGTCGATGCCTCGTGCAGCGATGTCAGTGGCTACCAGTACCGTGCAGCGGCCTTCCTTGAAATCGTTGAGTGCCTGTTCGCGTTCAGCCTGGGTGCGGTCACTGTGGATGGCCGTGGCATTGATGCCATCGCGCTCCAGTTCACGTGCCAGTTTGTTGCAATCGCGTTTCATGCGCAGGAACACCAGCACCTGTTTCATGTCGCGAGATCGAATCAAGTGGGCGAGCAACGCCCGCTTGCTTGCGGCTTCCGTTTCATAAACCAGATGTTCCACGAGATCAGCCGGTGCATTGCGTCGGGCCACCTCGAGCAGCAGTGGATTGCGCAACAACTGATTGGCTAGCTTCTTGATGTCTTCAGAGAAGGTTGCGGAAAACAACAGGTTTTGGCGCTGCGGCGGAATCAGCGCGAGGATGCGCCGGATGTCGGGCAGGAATCCCATGTCAAGCATGCGGTCCGCTTCGTCAAGCACGAGAATTTCGACTTGTCCCAGCGCGACGGTTTTCTGCTGTACATGGTCAAGCAGCCGACCGGGTGTTGCCACCAATATATCAACGCCTTCACGTAAAGCCTTGGTCTGCGGCGTCATGTCCACGCCACCATAGACCACCGTCGAGCGCAGTTTCAGGTGCTTGCCGTAGACGCGCACACTTTCGCTGACCTGGGCCGCAAGTTCGCGGGTCGGGGTCAGGATCAGGGCGCGTACCGGGTGCCGAGCCGGAGACGGACTGGAGTTGGCGTATGGCGCGAGCAATTGCAGCATCGGCAGTGTGAATCCGGCAGTTTTGCCAGTGCCGGTTTGGGCGCAGCCCATGATGTCACGGCGTTCCAGTACGGCGGGAATTGCCTTGGCCTGGATCGGGGTGGCTTCGGTATAGCCCTGGTCAGCGACTGCACGCTGGAGTTCGGGAATCAGATTAAGGTCGGCGAAGGACATGGCGCTAGCTAGAAGTGGGGGCTGATGTGAGCAGCCACGGGATCATGACGTGCCGGACAGCCACATGGGGCTGCTGAGCAGGGTCGATGACGAAAGAAAATGGATATGGAACGGGCGAAATCACGCGGGTGGGAGTATAGCGCGCCTGCCGGCTTCCGGCCAGCCGGAAGGCCAAAAACCTCCAAAGATTCAAAAATCTGGTAAATTGTGGCGGCAATTGCGCATGCGTCTTTTTTGGATGAAAACTGCCCGCAATGGATGGCTATCACCCGACACTGAACGACCCGGCAACAGTCCAGCTGTTTCCGCTGATACTCACGCTGGATACGCGTGGTGTTCCTCATCGCTGGATCAGCTGGCAACACGCCTGCTACTACTATTCCAAGGAGCAGGTGGCGTGGAGCATGGGGGCGCGCGCTTTCACTGTGCACGGGGGCATGAACCGTATCACCGGGGAACGCTCGGTGATCAGCGGGGCCAGCATCATCGCCATCAAGGGCAAGGCGATGGCGATGCGCTCGTTCAATCAGGTGCCGCCACTGAACAACCGTGAACTGTTTCACCGGGATCGCCAGATCTGCGCTTATTGCGCGAACAGTTTCCCGGGGGCGCGCCTGACCCGCGACCATATCAAGCCTTTCTCCAAGGGGGGGCGCGATACGTGGATGAACGTGGTGACGGCTTGCCGATCGTGCAATGAGCGCAAAAGTGATCGCACACCTGAAGGCGCCGGTATGGAGCTGGTGTACCTGCCGTACGTGCCCAATCGGGCCGAATACCTGATCCTCACCAACCGGCGCATCCTTGCCGATCAGATGGAGTTTCTTGCGCAACATGTGCCGGCGCAAAGCCGGTTGCATCAGCCGCGCTAGCGATGCGCGGGTGATTTATTTGCGCTGAAGTTCACGCATGGCCGCCGCAGCATCGCCCGTAGTCAGCGGACTTCGGGATTTGAATATCAGCCACAGCAGTGCGCCGTTGACCAGGATGATCATGACCTCCAGGTAGAGCAGAGTTTCAACAATCACATGCGCCTGCTGCCTCACGAATATGAAATAGAAGCCCTCGAAAGTCGGAATCGCAGCCTTGGTCAGTGCAAATACCGATTCCATCGGCGGGAACAGCAGCATTAGTACCAGATTGACGCCCGTAAACAATAACGATGCATTTTGCAGGCTCATTTTTGGGCGCGGTACGTCAGCAGGGTGATCCTGTAGCAGCAACCAGGCGATCGCCAGATTGGCCAGCACAACGACGGCCTCGATGATCAGCAGGGCGGTGTTGATGACACTGAATGGCGGCAGACTGCCAATGAAATGAAACCCCGCAAACACCGGTACGGCGGATGATGCTACTGAATACTGGTCAATCGGCGGAAATAGCGTGATCAGCAGAAAGTTGGCTACAGCGACCGCCAGTGCGATGCTTTGAGTGCGGTTCATGACCGAGTCCGCTCATGGGATTGACTGTGCCCAGTATAGACGAAATGCGCCGCCATGCACCTTGCAATACACTGTAACCCGTTGTTTTTTAACGCGGCAGACTGGAATTTGTGGGCTTTGCGGGGCAATTGGGCAGGGATAGGGCCTGCAGGGTGGCGCCGGAGGCAGAGTCCTGGACGAAAGCCGCTATATGCAGATTGGCGGCTTGCCATTGCGCCGGAAATTGCAGGGGTTGGTCAATGCTGTAAGAGCCAGCACTGTCCGGTATCCAGGGACCGGTCAATTCGCGTACTACGAAGTCATGCGTCAGGCGTTTGCCGCGGTTTTCCCCGGCCGGGACATCGGTTGCCAGTCCGTTCTCATATATGGCGACGTATATGCGCGCGGTTTTTCGGTCAGCTGCATCGGCTACTGTGATTTGACCCTGCAGCCGCGGGCCATCGACTATGGCCATGCGGATGTGCGCACGTGGTTTCAGGTTGTTGAGTTTGGTGATGCGTGATCCGAAATCATCGCCTAACAGTCCACGCCGGTAATCGGTGCCGTCGAGCATCAGTTGTGGCGTATAGATTACTCGTGAATGGTTGCGCTGGTTGGCTGTGCGCTGTCGTGCGCTGTACTCGGATTTTGCATAAGGATCCTGCCATCCCAGGTAATTCCAGTAATCTACGTGAAAGGCCAGCGGTAGCACGCGTCCGTTATCGTAGCCGCGCTGCGGCAGAGCGCTGACCCAGCGATCTGTGGGGGGGCAGCTGTCGCATCCCTCGGACGTATAGAGTTCAAGCAAGGGTACGCGGAGTGCAGCCGATTCGGCGTTGCACAAGGTCGCAGCCGCAGAGGACGAGGCAGAGCAGACCATTATCATTAAGGCCAGCATTGCGTAGCGAGACATAGGCGTAGGCACTCTGGATAGTCGGCGCGCGCAGGCTAAACTTACAGTCGAAGTCATAGCGGTTTTTGGTATGATTCCCGCCTTAGTGAATTAATTAATTGATTTTATTGGACTTTTTATGCTGGTTGATTTGCACAGCCATTCCACCCGTTCCGATGGATTGCTGAGTCCGGCGGCTCTGGTGGAGCGTGCTGCGCAACGTGGTGTGGATATGCTGGCTTTGACGGATCACGATGAATTGTCGGGGCTGCCGGAAGCGCGCGAGGCCGCGGCAGGCTGGGGGCTGCGACTGATCGATGGTGTCGAGATATCCGTGTTGTGGGAAGACATCACTCTGCATATAGTCGGCTTGTGCGTTAACTCGGAACATGGACCACTGCTTAATGGCCTCGCGGGCATCCGTGCAGGGCGCGAACAGCGGGCACAGCGCATGGCGGCAAGTCTGGCTGCTGCGGGGATTGCCGGCAGTCTGGAAGGCGCACGGCGCCATGCCACCAATCCTGGACTGGTCAGCCGCGCGCATTTTGCGCGCTATCTGGTCGAAGCTGGCCACGCACGAGACACCAATGCCGTATTCCGCAATTACCTGACGCCAGGCAAGCCCGGATTCGTTGCACACCAATGGGCAACGCTGGTCGATGCCGTGAACTGGATCAACGACAGTGGCGGTGTCGCCGTAATAGCACATCCCGGCCGCTATCCGCTGAATCAGCAGCAGTGCGAACGACTGTTGGTGGAGTTTGCGGCGATGGGAGGCGCGGCCATCGAAGTGGTCACCGGAGCCCATACACCGGCCGAGTTCGTGATTTGGGCGCGTTATGCGCGGCGCTTTGGCTTGCGGGCATCGGCAGGCTCGGATTTTCACGGCCCTGGAGAGGGTTATCGGGATCTGGGCAACGTGCCGGTGTTGCCGGCAGGCTGTGACCCGGTGTGGGCCGATTTCTAGCGTCTTTACTGACGCAGAATTGAATGAGTCGCTGTCTTGTCCCAGTATTTTTCCATACATCCGGTGAACCCACAGCCGCGCCTGATCAAGCGCGCGGTGGAAATCATCCGTGCCGGCGGTATCATCGTCTATCCGACTGATTCCTGTTATGCCCTCGGCTGCCATATCGGCGACAAGGCGGCGATGGAACGCATCCGTGCCATCCGCGGTGTCGATGAACGTCATCACTTCGCGCTGGTATGTCGCGATCTGGCAGAATTGGCAACCTATGCGCGGGTCGATAATCAACAATTCCGACTGCTGAAAGCAGCAACGCCGGGCAGCTATGTGTTCATACTTGCTGCGACCCGCGAGTTGCCGAAACGGCTGCAGCATCCCAAACGACGCACGATAGGCCTGCGCATACCCGATCACCCGGTGGTCAATGCGCTACTGTCTGAACTGGGTGAACCCATACTGTCGTCGACATTGCTGTTGCCGGGCGACGAAATGCCGCATACCGATGCACACGAAGTTCGCGAGCGATTGGAGCATCAGGTAGACCTGATTCTTGATGGCGGTTCCTGCGGAATCATACCGACTACAGTGGTCGACCTGACTGGACCCGCGCCGGTAGTGACCCGATCGGGGAAGGGCAGTCTGGCCCCGCTCGGTTTGTAAAAATCCTGCGAAATCATGCGATTGGAACGGTTTTTCAAGGATGAGATAAAATCACCGTAATAGCGGGGTCGTTACTCGCCCGCAGGATAACCATAAATAATTGTTTTTATTGATAATATTACCGGCCGATCAGCCGGAAGCCGGACGGGCGCTATGGCTCACGTGCCGGACTGATCGCCATTCCCTGACTTCCGGATTACTCCCCAATGTTTGAAAACCGCGTTTTATCCGGCATGCGCCCGACCGGCGCCTTGCATTTAGGCCATTACCACGGCGTGCTCAAGAATTGGATCAAGTTGCAGCATGAGCATCAATGTCTATTTTTCGTGGCCGACTGGCATGCGTTGACGACCCATTACGACAATCCGGCAACCATCGAAGATCACGCCTGGGACATGGTGGTGGACTGGTTGGCCGCCGGTGTCGACCCGGCGCAGGCGGTGTTATTCATTCAGTCCAAGGTACCCGAACACGCCGAATTGCATCTGCTGCTGTCGATGATTACGCCACTGTCGTGGCTGGAGCGCGTACCGACTTACAAGGACCAGCAGGAAAAGCTCGCGGACAAGGATCTGGCAACCTATGGTTTTCTCGGTTACCCGTTGCTGCAAAGTGCGGACATACTGATCTATCGTGCCAATTTGGTACCGGTGGGCGAAGACCAGGTACCTCACGTCGAGATTACGCGGGAGATTGCGCGTCGATTCAATCATGTGTTCGGGCGCGAACCGGGATTTGAGGGAAAGGCCGAAGCCGCCATCAAGAAATTGGGCGCACGCCGCGGCAAGCTCTATCGCAAACTGCGTACTGATTATCTGGAGAAGGGGGAAAGCGATGCGCTGGCTGCGGCCCGCGCATTGCTGGAGGAGACACAGAACCTGCCGCTGGGTGATCGCGAACGTCTGTTCGGCTACATCGAGGGCGGCGGCAAAGTTATCCTTACCGAGCCCAAGGCGCTGTTGACTGCGTCCGCCAAGATGCCGGGTCTCGACGGCCAAAAAATGTCCAAGTCCTATAACAATACGATTTCACTTCGCGAAAGTCCGGAGAACGTCGCCCAGATAGTAAAGACCATGCCCACTGATCCGGCACGTATCAGGCGCACGGATCCAGGTGAACCTGAGAAATGTCCGGTGTGGCAGTTGCATTTGGTGTATTCAGACGAGGCCAAAAAACAATGGGTGCAGGAAGGCTGCCGCAGTGCAGGGATCGGCTGCCTGGAATGCAAGCAACCAGTGATCGACGCCATCGTTGCCGAACAGAAGCCGATGCGGGAGCGTGCAGAACGCTACCTCGACGACCCTACTCTGGTGCGTAATATCATTGCCGACGGTTGCGAAAAAGCGCGCAAGTTGGCGCAAGAAACGCTGCGTGACGTGCGCGAGGTGATGGGGTTGGATTACTCCTGACGGAGTGAGTTAAACCAAATGCCGCGCGCTACTTTCAGTGGGGGCTTGGGCAGTTCATTGTTGCCGCTGGCAAGCGGTACGGGGGAGCTACCGGCGGTCGCCGGGTCAGCGACCCATGCAAGTCCAGTTTGACAGGTAACGTACTGCCGCCATTACTGCGCTTGAGCACATTGATGACGGTGAGGCCATCGTTCCTGCTCACATGCAAACGCAAGTTGGCACCAGCATAAGGCTGGGCACTCCGTGAGCGATACAGCACGAGGATAGTGCCGCTGCGTTCTGCCGCAAGCTGCAGTCGCTGCAACTTGTGCTCCTGGATATGATCCTGCCACATCAGTAACATGCCGCAGTTTCCGGAATTCAGTACTTGTTCGCAGTTCCGGAATTGTTCGTCAGGATATTGTGGTCGCAATATCAGTACGTGCTGGAGTTGCACGCCGCGTGCGGCAAGGGCAGAAGTGTACGGCATGCAGGGCAGACCGATGATAGCCAGCCGATGTGCATCCTGAGTCAGTGCCGCTGCCGCGGGCATCAACAACTGCAGTTCACCTATACCCGGCCGTTCCAGGTAAATTTCGGTCAGCGCACCGACCGGCCAGCCAGCGCCGGGCAATATCAAGTCGAGTTCGACGAAGCCGGTGGCCAGGTTGTAGGTGACGGCTGGAGCACAATCTGCTTCAAACCAGGGGCTGGGAGCAGTGCGGGTGTAAGGCATGGCTGCGGCAGATTTGGACATGATGTTATGACCATTTGCCATTGCGAATCACCCCGACTGCTATGCCCTCAATTTCCAGCGGATCACGCTTGAGGTCGACAACTATGGGCTTGAAATCTGGATTTTCCGCAATCAGTTCCACCGTGCTGCGGTTGCGTTGTATACGTTTAACAGTGACTTCATCATGCAGTCGGGCAACGACAATCTGCCCTGATCTGAAGTTCGGCGTGCGATGGACTGCCAGCAGATCGCCTTCCAGTATGCCGGCGTCGCGCATGCTCATGCCGCGCACTCGCAGCAGATAGTCCGCCGCGGGTTCGAACAATGCGGGGTCGATGCGGTAACGTACCTCGACATTTTCTTCGGCCAGCATCGGACTGCCGGCGGCGACGCGTCCGATGACGGGCAGGGTTGTATGTTGTTTCAGGCGTATGCCGCGGGAGGCGCCGGAGGTCATTTCTATAACCCCCTTGCGTTCCAGCGCCCGCAAATGCGTTTCGGCGGAATTCGGTGAGCTGAATCCCATGGCAGTGCAGATTTCGGCGCGTGTGGGTGGAAACCCGGATTCCTCCACGTGGGTTTCAATCAGGTGGAGGATTTCATTCTGGCGAGGCGTCAGCGGCTTGGGGTTTTGATTGTCCATAACTGTGATTATATACAGTTATAAAGTTCTGACAAGCGGCGGAGTTTAGTGACTGTTCCGGGCATGGCAAAATCTTGAATTAACTGTTTGATTTTTTTTGATTTTTCAATACGCAATGGTTGGCCCTGAGCAACTGTGGGTAATTGGACTAAAGCCAGTTTTTTGTTATACTTCAAAGTTCTGTAGAACAGCTTGGGCGGGGCGCGGCATATGAGGGATGGGCGGATCGCCCATTTTTTGTTTGTGGCGCCGATTTAATATGGATTTGCAGGGTTTGCTCGAAAACACACTGGCCGGCCTCGGTTATGAGTTGGTGGATCTGGAACGTTCCACCAAAGGCGCATTGTTGCGTGTGTTCATTGACAAACCCGGCGGCATCACTGTCGAGGACTGCGCTCTGGTGAGCAATCACCTGGGGCGGTTGTTTGCGGTGGAAAACGTGAGCTATGACCGGCTGGAGGTTTCTTCTCCAGGGCTGGACCGGCCGTTGCGCACGGCGCGGGATTTTGCCCGGTTTTCCGGGCAGAAAGCGCGCCTCAAACTGCGAGTGCCGCTGGAGGGACAGCGCAATTTTGTCGGTGTGCTGCGGGAAACAGAAGCAGGCAAGGTTGGTTTGGAAGTCGACGGACAGGTGCTGTCGCTTGACTTGGGCAATGTGGATAAGGCGCGGCTGATGCCGGTGCTTTGAGCGGGAGAAGGATATGGGCCGAGAAATTCTGTTGTTAATTGACGCGCTGGCGCGCGAGAAGAACGTCGACAAGGAAATTGTGTTCGGCGCGCTCGAACTCGCCCTGGCATCTGCGGCCAAGAAAAAATTTACCGAGGACGTCGATGTGCGTGCCGAGGTGGATCGCGTAACCGGGGAGTTTTCCTTTTTCCGCCGCTGGGAAGTGGTGAAAAACGAGGAAATCGAAGTGCCGTCGCGTCAGTACAAGCTGCACGAAGCACAGGAGGATGATCCGGAATCGCAAATCGGTGATTTCATCGAGGAGCCGCTCGACGGCATGGAAGTCGGTCGCATCGGTGCGCAGACTGCCAAGCAGGTTATCGTGCAGAAAATACGGGATGCGGAGCGCGAGCAGATCCTTAATGATTTTCTGGCGCGTAAGGAACATCTCGTTACCGGTGTCATCAAGCGCATGGAGCGCGGCAGCGCCATTGTTGAATCGGGTCGACTTGAGACCATGCTGCCGCGGGACCAGATGATTCCCAAGGAGAATCTGCGTCTCGGCGACCGCGTGCGTGCCTATGTATGGAAAGTGGACCGTCAGGCACGCGGTCCGCACCTGATCCTTTCGCGTACTGCACCTGAATTCATTGCCAAGCTGTTCGAACTGGAGGTCCCTGAAATCGAGGAAGGTCTGCTCGAAATCAAGGGGGCCGCGCGTGATCCCGGGTCGAGGGCCAAGATTGCCGTGCATTCCAAGGATGCGCGCATCGATCCGATCGGGACGTGTGTCGGTATGCGTGGTTCGCGTGTACAGGCGGTGACTGCAGAGCTCGCGCAGGAGCGCGTCGATATCATCCTGTGGAATTCCGACCCCGCGCAGTTCGTCATCAATGCGCTGGCGCCGGCGGAAGTCAGCAGCATCGTCGTTGATGAGGAAAAGCACAGCATGGACATCGTTGTCGATGAGGAAAATCTGGCACAGGCAATCGGGCGCAATGGTCAGAATGTCCGGCTGGCAAGCGAGCTCACCGGATGGGAACTCAATTTGATGACTGAAGTCGACGCGAAGAAGAAAAGTGAAGAGGAAACGTCGCAAACGCGCACCGAGTTCATGGATAAACTGGATGTTGACGCAGAGGTTGCAGAAATTCTGGTGCAGGAAGGCTTCGCAACGCTGGAGGAAGTGGCTTACGTGCCGCTCACCGAAATGCTGGAAATCGAGGCTTTTGACGAAGCCACCGTTAATGAGTTGCGCAGCCGCGCCCGCAACGCGCTCTTGACCCAGGCAATTGCCAGCGAAGAAAAAGTTGAGCACGACATTGAGGATTTGTTGAAGGTCGAAGGTATGGACAACGATACCGCGCGGCTGCTGGCGTCGAAGGGCATTGCCACGCAGGAAGATCTCGCGGATTACGCTACCGATGATCTTGTGGAATTGACCGAAATGGATGCGGAGCGCGCAAAGGTGCTGATCATGGCCGCGCGCGCGCCATGGTTTGCCGAGACTAACGCTTGATACTGTAAAAGTAACTGTCAATGCCTCAGATTAAAGTCAAGGAATTTGCCAAGGAATTGGGCCTCGAGCCCGAGCTGCTGATTGAGCAGTTGCGTTCGGCCGGTGTTAAAAAAGCACTGACCGGTGAAACCGGTCTGACCGAGAAGGACAAGACCCAGCTCCTGGATCATTTACGTGAGTCGCACGGCGCCAAGGAAGCAAAGCAGAAAATCACGCTGACGCGCCGGCAGACCACGGAAATCAAAAAATCCGATTCGATGACTGGCAAGGCGCGCACGATTCAGGTGGAGGTGCGCAAGAAACGTGTGCTGGTTAAACGTGATGCGCCTGAACCGGAGAAAAAAGCAGTAGCGCCCCCCAAACCGTTGATTGATGCAGCGGAAACTGCCACTCGCGAAGCAGAGGCGAAGCAGCACGCCGAACTTGCGGCCCGCCAGGCTGAAGATGTGGTCAAGAAACAGGAGCGACGCAAGAAAGTGCAGGTTGCCGCGGAAGTGGCAGCCGAGGCTGCTACGCCCAAAGCGGCTGAAGTTCCGGCAACTGCGCCTGGTGCTGTGGCGGCTGATCAGGCAGTGGTCGAAGGCACCATACATAAACCGGCAGTGCCTGCCGGTGAAGTGGCCAGCAAACCCAAAAAAGGCGCGAAGAAATCTGCGAAACAGGTGGTGTGGCAGGATCCGACTGCCCGCAGGCGCGGCATCAAAACTCGCGGAGATGCGACTGGCGGATTGGGCTGGCGTGAACGCAAGGTGCACCGCACCAGCCACAAGCAGGACGACGACCAGCAGCACGGATTTACCGCGCCGACTGAACCGCTGGTGCGTGAAGTTCAGGTGCCCGAAACGATCACTGTGGCTGACCTGGCACACAAGATGTCGGTAAAAGCGGCCGAGGTAATCAAAGCGCTGATGAAGCTCGGCTCAATGGCGACGATCAATCAGGTACTGGATCAGGACACGGCAATTATTCTGGTCGAGGAAATGGGCCATGTTGCGAAACGGGCAAAACTCGACGAACCAGATGCTTTCCTCGTCGATACTGCCCCGCATGCCGAAGTCCAGGCCGAATCACGGGCACCAGTTGTAACCGTGATGGGGCATGTCGATCACGGCAAGACTTCGTTGCTCGACCACATCCGCCGTACCCGTGTAGCCAGTGGCGAAGCGGGTGGCATTACCCAGCATATTGGGGCCTATCACGTCGAAACACCACGCGGGATGATCACTTTCCTTGACACGCCGGGCCACGAAGCGTTTACGGCCATGAGGGCACGCGGCGCAAAGGTGACTGACCTGGTGATACTGGTTGTTGCTGCAGACGACGGCGTCATGCCGCAGACTGCGGAAGCCATTCATCATGCAAAGGCGGCCAAGGTTCCTATCATCGTGGCACTGAACAAGATCGACAAACCGGAAGCCAATGCCGAGCGCGTCAAGCAGGATCTCGCGGCTCGCGAAGTGGTGCCGGAGGACTGGGGTGGCGATACGATGTTCGTCGAAGTTTCCGCCAAGACCGGTCAGGGTATCGACAATCTGCTCGAGCGAGTACTGCTGCAGGCGGAGGTACTGGAACTCAAGGCGCCCCGTGATGCTCCGGCCAAAGGTATTGTTGTGGAATCGAGGCTCGACAAGGGACGTGGCCCCGTGGCGACGGTGCTGGTCCAATCCGGGACCCTGAAGCGGGGAGATATCGTGCTCGCCGGTTCCGTATTCGGCCGGGTGCGTGCTCTGCTTGATGAGGCCGGCAAGACCATCGAATCCGCAGGGCCGTCGATTCCTGTGGAAGTGCTCGGACTGTCCGACGTGCCCGCCGCCGGCGCTGAAGTCATGGTGCTTGGCGATGAGCGCAAAGCCCGGGAAATAGCGCTATTCCGCCAGGGCAAGTTCCGTGAAGTGAAATTGGCCAAGCAACAGGCTGCCAAGCTTGAGAATATTTTCGAGCAAATGGGCGAGGGCGAAGTCAAGACACTGTCCCTGATCATCAAGGCTGATGTGCAGGGCTCGTATGAAGGCCTGGCGCATGCGCTGGGGAAGCTGTCAACGGACGAAGTCAAAGTCAACATCGTGCATGCGGCAATTGGCGGGATCACCGAATCGGACATCAATCTGGCAATCGCGTCGAAAGCCGTGATGATAGGTTTTAATGCGCGGGCTGACGGTGCCGCACGCAAACTGGCCGAAAACAATGGTGTGGATATTCGTTACTACAACATCATTTACGACGTCGTTGACGAAATCAAGGCAGCGCTCACAGGCATGCTGTCGCCTGAGCGCAAGGAAAACGCGGTCGGGCTGGTTGAAATACGTCAGGTGTTCCGCATTTCCAAGGTCGGTGCCGTGGCCGGATGTTTTGTGCTGGAGGGCGTGGTACGCCGTGGTTCCAAAGTGCGCCTGCTTCGCGATAGCGTGGTCATTCATGAAGGTGAACTGGATTCTCTGAAACGGTTCAAGGACGACGTGCGCGAAGTCAAAGCCAGTTTTGAGTGCGGATTGTCTCTGAAAAACTTCAATGACATCAAGGAAGGTGACCAGTTGGAAGCCTACGAAGTTGTTGAAGTTGCAAGATCTTTGTAACGTGCCCGGGATCTACCCGGACTGAACTGCGCAGGTGTCGATCCAGCGGCACCTTGCCGGCTACACAATGGGGGCAGCATGCCTAAAGATTTTCCCCGTGCCCGGCGTATTGCCGACCAGATCCAGCGTGAGCTTTCCGAAATCATCCGGATGGAGCTCAAGGATCCCCGGGTAAGTCTGATTACCATCACTGGTGTTGAGGTGACGCAGGACAATTCGCATGCGAAAGTGTTTTTCACAGCGCTGGGCGAGCCCGTGCAGCAGGAAGCGGCGAGCCGTGCACTGAGCCACGCGGCGGGCTTTTTGCGCAGCGAACTGGCAAAACGACTCCAATTGCGTACCGTACCGCAATTACGCTTTGATTACGATATATCGGTGGAGCGCGGCGTGCGTCTATCGAAGTTGATCGATGAGGCTGTTGCCGACCATCCGGGCGACAAAAAACAGCCGTGACATCGGTACGCAGTGCACGCAATGATGTTGACGGTGTATTGCTCCTGAATAAGCCGCGTGGTCTCAGTTCGCAACAGGCTGTGGCGAGGGTCAAGCGCCTGTTTGCTGCACGCAAAGCCGGGCATACCGGAACGCTGGATCCTATGGCTGACGGCTTGCTGCCGATAGGATTAGGCGAAGCCACCAAATTCACGCAATTCGTGCTTGATTCAGATAAAGGCTATCTGGCGACGTTGCAATTGGGTACAACGACCAGTACCGGTGACGCTGAGGGCGATATTCTCCAGGAACTGCCAGTCACAGCGTCGGCCGCGGATGTGGATGCCACCTTGCGCCGGCTGACCGGACCTCAGGTGCAAACCCCGCCCATGCATTCGGCAGTCAAAATCAATGGCAAGCCGTTGTACGCCTATGCGCGTGCTGGAATCGTTATTGAACGCAAGTCCCGCGTCATTACCATAAAAAGTATTCAACTTATTGATTTTAAACATGAATATATAACTATTCGGGTGGTGTGCAGCAAGGGTACTTATATCCGGGTGCTGGCTGAGGATATAGGTGCGGCGCTCGGTTGCGGTGCCCACCTCACAGCGCTGACGCGGGAGATGGCGGGCATGTTTAATCTAGACAATGCTGTCTCCATTGCTGATCTGGAGGCGATGGACATGCCACAACGAACGGCGCGCCTGCTGCATACAGATACGTTCGCAAGCGGGCTGCCTCGGCTGGACATAGATGCCGTTACGCAGCGGCAGGTTATCTGCGGTCAGGCGGCGGATTTGGGGGATATAACACCGGGAATCTACCGCTTGTACGGGGTTGCCGGGGCCTTTGTTGGCATCGGAGTAGTGGAGGTAGGGGTGTTGCGTGCCCAACGCTTGGTGAACCAATCGCAGATATTATCCGGATAGCCCCGATTGCTTGAGTAAACTCATAATTACGGGGTAAAATACCCTGATTTTCCGTCGGAGACAGAACATGGCTGTAACCACTGCCCAAAAGGCGCAGGTTTTGCAGGATTTTCAGCGCGCCAAGGGTGATACGGGCTCGCCGGAAGTGCAGGTTGCGTTGCTTACCGCGCGCATCACGGATTTGACTGAGCACTTCAAAGCGCATGCCAAGGACCATCATTCCCGCCGCGGACTGCTGCGGATGGTCAGCACTCGCCGCAAACTGCTGGATTACCTGAAAAGAACCAAAGCAGAGCAGTACAGGGCGCTAATTGAGCGTCTTGGCCTCCGCAAGTAAGGCAAGCCGGCGCGTTATGCAGGCAAGCATTCGCTGTAGTGATCAGTCTGCACGGCATATTGATCAGGATCCGACGCTGGGGGGCGTCGGCATCTAGTCGCCATTGATCCTCCGGAAGACCGCGTGTGCGGTCTTTTTTGTTTTTGAGAAAAGGAATTAATTTTGAACCCGGTAAAAAAATCATTGATGTGGGGCCGCCACCAGCTGACGCTGGAGACCGGCGAAATTGCGCGCCAGGCTTCCAGCGCCGTATTGGTCACCATGGAAGAGACGGTGGTTCTGGTTACAGTCGTCGGCGCCAGAAACGCGAAGCCCGGTCAGGACTTCTTTCCGTTGACCGTTGACTACCAGGAACGCACGTACGCCGCAGGCAAGATCCCGGGTGGATTTTTCCGCCGCGAAGGCCGTCCTTCGGAAAAGGAAATTCTGACCTGCAGGCTGATCGATCGTCCGATTCGCCCGCTGTTTCCCGAGGGTTATTACAATGAGGTGCAGATCGTTGCAACGGTCATGTCCTCGAATAACGAAATTGATGCTGACATCCCTGCGATGGTCGGTGCGTCTGCCGCGATGGCGCTTTCGGGCATGCCCTTTGGCGGCCCGATCGGTGCGGCCCGAGTCGGTTACAGCAATGGCCAGTACATCCTCAATCCGACGGCCACCGAACTGAAAACCACGCAACTTGATCTGGTTGTTGCCGGCACGAAGCAAGCAGTACTGATGGTTGAGTCGGAGGCGCAACAGCTGCCGGAAGACGTAATGCTGGGTGCCGTCGTTTTCGGCCACGAGCAAATGCAGGTTGTTATCGACGCCATCAATGAAATGGTTGATGAAATCGGTGTGCCTGAATGGAACTGGACTCCGTCGCAGAAAGACGAACAACTCGTTACACGCCTTGAGCAAATCGCTGAAGCTGACCTGCGTCTGGCCTATCAAATCAAGCAGAAGCAGGCGCGTACCGTGCGTGTCAAGGAAATCAGCGCCAAGGTTGTTGCCGAACTGCTGCCGACAGATGCGTCTCCCGACCAGATTAACGCCCTGAAAAATGAACTGGGCAATCTCGAGGCAAAAATCGTTCGTAACCAGATTCTCGACGGTGAGCCGCGCATTGACGGCCGTGACACCCGCACCGTGCGTCCGATTACCATCCGCACCGGCATACTGCCGCGCACCCATGGTTCGGCGCTGTTTACCCGTGGCGAAACACAGGCAATCGTAGTGGCAACACTGGGCACATCGCGCGATGAACAAATCGTTGATGCGCTGCAAGGCACCTATCGCGACCGCTTCATGCTGCATTACAATTTCCCGCCCTATTCGACTGGTGAAACCGGACGAGTCGGCACCCCGAAGCGCCGCGAAATCGGACACGGCCGGCTGGCCAAGCGCGCGCTGATGGCTGTACTACCGTCGGCCGAGGAATTTGCATATTCGATCCGCGTGGTGTCCGAGATTACCGAATCCAATGGCTCGAGTTCGATGGCATCGGTATGTGGTGGCTGCCTGTCGCTGATGGACGCCGGTGTGCCGCTGAAGGCGCACGTCGCCGGTATTGCCATGGGGCTGATCAAAGAAGGCAATCGCTTTGCCGTGCTGAGCGACATCCTCGGTGACGAAGATCACCTTGGCGATATGGACTTCAAGGTAGCAGGAACCGAGAACGGTATTACCGCGTTGCAGATGGACATCAAGATTACCGGCATCACCAAGGAAATCATGCATGCCGCACTGAACCAGGCCCGCGAAGGCCGGCTGCATATCCTTGAAAAAATGCGTGCTGCGATGGATACACCGCGTACGGACTTGTCGGCCTGGGCGCCGCGCATGATCACGATGAAAATCAAGCCGGAGAAAATCCGTGACGTGATCGGCAAGGGCGGAGCGGTAATTCGCGCAATTACCGAAGAAACCGGCACTACCATCGACATCCAGGATGACGGCACCGTGGTCATAGCGTGCGTGTCATCTGAGGGCGGCGAGAACGCCCGCAAGCGCATTGAGGAGCTGACGGCGGACGTCGAGGTCGGCCGTATTTACGAGGGCACGGTACTGAAACTACTGGATTTCGGCGCCATTGTCAGCGTGTTGCCAGGGCGCGACGGTTTATTGCACATATCCCAGATCGCCAACGAGCGCGTGAACAGTGTGGCTGACCATCTCAAAGAAGGTCAGGCAGTGCGGGTCAAGGTACTTGAGGCCGACGAAAAGGGGCGCCTGCGACTGTCGATGAAAGCAGTAGCTGCGCCTGCGGAATCACAACCAGCTCAGGTTGAGTAACAGCATATTTGGCCGATGCTGTTCGGCCAGGAATCAATAACAAAGGGGGCCTTAGGCCCCCTTTGTTATTACTGCAACTTGAACGCGGCTACTTACTTGGCCATCTGCCGTTCACGCACTTCGTCTAGCGTTTTGCAATCTATGCATAGGGTGGCCGTCGGTCGGGCTTCCAAACGCTTGAGCCCGATTTCCACGCCACAAGAGTCGCAATATCCGTAATCCTTGTTGACGATGCGTCCTATCGTTTCGTCGATCTTTTTGATCAACTTGCGTTCGCGGTCCCTGTTGCGCAATTCCAGCGACATGTCAGATTCCTGGGTAGCGCGGTCATTGGGATCGGCGAAAATGGTCGCTTCGTCCTGCATCGTATGGACGGTGCGATCAATGTCCTGTGACAACTCCCGTTTCATTTCCTCAAGCATCTTGCGGAAATGAGTGAGCTGCCGCGCATTCATGTATTCCTCTTTGCCCTTGGGCTTGTAGGTTGGGTAATTCTTGAGTAATTCAGTGGCCATGAGGACTTTGTGTGCGTAAAAAAAGAGCTTTAATAGCAGAATTCGATACCTCTCGCAAGCAATCTATACCCGGTAAATGACCGGGTTTGAATTGACGCTTGCGTCGGGGCTGGCGTATATTACTCGCCTTCGGTCTCGACGGGAAATCCTCCGGCATTACCGGCCCGCATTTCTGGTCCAATTGTGCCCGTAGCTCAACCGGATAGAGCACCGGCCTTCTAAGCCGGGGGTTGTGGGTTCGAGTCCCGCCGGGCGCGCCACGGAACAGCGTAGCCGGAAATTGCTTCAGCGGTGGCTGTAGCTCAGCTGGTAGAGTCCCGGATTGTGATTCCGGTTGTCGTGGGTTCGAGTCCCATCAGCCACCCCATTCAGACTTGGTCATTTGCATGGTCTGGATTTCAGGTTTTAGCCCGTAGCAGCCGCTGCTGATCGCGATGCCATTCCTTGTCTTTCTCAGTCGCGCGCTTGTCATGCTGTTTCTTGCCCTTTGCGAGCCCGATTTCCAGTTTGATCCGGCCCTTGAGGTAGTGCAAATCCAGCGGCACCAGGGTATAACCGGCGCGTTCGACGCTGCCGATCAGGCGGCTGATTTCCTCAGCGTGCAGCAGCAGTTTGCGGGTTCGGGTCGGGTCGGGTTGTATATGGGTTGATGCCGTGGGCAGCGGACTAATATGGCAGCCGATCATAACCAGTTCTGAATTGCTGACAATGACATAGGCTTCTTTCAACTGGGCGCGCCCTGCACGAATAGCCTTGACCTCCCAGCCCTCGAGAACGATACCCGCCTCGAAACGCTGTTCGATAAAATAATCGTGGAAAGCCTTTTTGTTCTGTACGATACTCATTGCGTAATCAAGTTATGACAAACCGTATTCTAACCGGGCCGGTTGCAGCATTGCGACCAGCGTCCTGATGGCCACCGTGTCACGTTCGGCGCTGGTGCTCTTTCGTGCAGAGCAGATGTTCGAGCTGGTCGATGCTGTGGAACAATACCCGGAATTTCTGCCGTGGTGTGGGGCGGCAATTGTGAGCCATCGCGATCCATCCGTCACGCGTGCGACCATACACATTCGCTACCGGGGTGTGCGCCAGAGTTTTTCGACCGAGAACCGGAAAGAATTTCCACACCGGATGAGCATAAATCTGGTCGAAGGGCCGTTTCGTGCGCTTGATGGCGAATGGAGGTTCTCACCCCTTGGTGACGACGGCTGCAAGATCGATTTCCGGTTGCGGTATGAGTTTTCCAGCATCTTGTTGGAAAAAATCGTCGGTCCGATATTCGGTTATATCGCCGAGACCATGGTGGACGCGTTCCTGAAGCGCGCTGACCGTTTGTATGGCAAGTCATGAAAGTATCCGTGGTCTATGCGTTGCGTGACCGGCAGATTATTTGTGATGTGGAGTTACCGGAGGGTGCAACTTTAGCGATGGCAGTGCAGAGTTCAGGCTTGTTGCAGGAGTTTCCGGAAATCGTCCTGACGTCGGTATCGCTCGGGGTTTACGGTCAGGTCAGACCCGCGGATACGATATTGCAGTCGGGAGACCGGGTGGAAATCTACCGGAAACTTAGGATGGATCCAAAGTCCGCGCGCAGAGCGCGCCTAGATCCGCGATAAAGGACTTATTTGCAGTTCGTTTCGACGGCGCGTTGTGCACGGGCAATTTCAGCTGCACGCTCGGCATCTTCAAGAAACACGCGCTCGCCGGTCTTGGGGTCGGTCTTGGCGGCTCTGGCACCGGACTCCAGGCCCTTAAGATAAGCTTGCGCACTGTCGCAGTTCTGTTTGAGATCTGCTTTTTCCTGAGACTTTTCATCGGCCTTTTTAGCCGACTCCTGCTGTTCCATCTGACGCTTGCGAAATTCGGCGTCGCGTTCGGCGAGTGACTTCTGCGGTGTTGCGGGTGCCGTGCCCGGATTATTCTGAATGCCGGTGGACTGCGCTTTGGTTCCTGGCGGGCAAGATGCGGCGAATTCGACCCGGCCGTTTGCGCCCACACATTTCATAATCTGGGCATGCGCGGCCAGCGGCAGCAACATCATGGTCAGACTGAGAAGCAGGTTTTTCATGGTCAATGCCTGATCTTTGTTGGTTATGCGGCAGTCAGGGGCAAACCCCAGCGTAACTGAACCGAAAATAGCCAGTTTGCCTGCCGCCGTCAATGGAATAACGCCTTGATCGGTTTACCGTTTACGGCTCAACGCCTATAATTCGCGCTTTGCGAAGGACGCTCCTCATGCGAGTGGTGCAGAAAGCCCTGACTTTCGACGATGTGCTGCTGATTCCGGCGCATTCTTCGATCCTGCCAAGGGAAGTCAACCTTAAAACCAAGCTTACCCGCGGTATTACCCTGAACATTCCGCTGCTTTCTGCGGCAATGGATACGGTAACCGAGTCCCGCCTGGCGATAGCCATTGCGCAAGAGGGTGGCATAGGCATAGTGCACAAGAACATGACGCCCAGGGCGCAGGCCGTGGAGGTCACCAAGGTCAAACGGTTCGAGAGCGGTATCGTCAAGGATCCGATCACGATCAGCAAGGACATGACGGTCAAGGATGTTCTGACCCTGACTCAACTGCACCACATTTCCGGACTGCCGGTGGTTGAGGCCGATGGCAAGGTAGTCGGCATTGTCACCAACCGCGACCTGCGTTTCGAGAGCAAGCTCAATCAGCCGGTCAAGAACATCATGACACCGCGCACGCGCCTGATCACCGTGCTCGAGGGATCAAGCCGCGAAGAGGCAAGGTTGCTGATGCACAAGCACCGTCTTGAACGCGTACTGGTTGTGAACAAGAATTTCGAGCTACGCGGCTTGATTACCGTCAAGGATATCCTGAAGTCCTCCGAACATCCGAATGCATGCAAGGACAAGCTGGGGCGGCTGCGTGTCGGTGCGGCGGTAGGCGTCGGCGAAGGCACAGAAGAACGGGTTGAAGCCCTGGTCGAGGCGGGTGTCGACGTCGTGATTGTCGATACCGCGCACGGCCATTCCGAGGGTGTACTGAAACGTGTGCGCTGGTTGAAACGCACTTATCCCAAGCTGCAAATCATAGGTGGCAATATTGCGACGGCCTCTGCCGCTAAAGCGCTGGTCGACCAGGGTGCCGACGGCGTCAAGGTGGGCATTGGCCCAGGATCTATCTGCACCACGCGCATCGTGGCTGGTGTCGGGGTGCCGCAAATAACTGCCGTAGCGAACGTAGCGAAAGCCCTGCAGAAAACCGATGTGCCATTGATAGCCGACGGCGGAATTCGTTACTCCGGCGATATTGCCAAAGCCATTGCGGCCGGTGCGTATTCGGTCATGGTGGGCAGTCTGTTTGGGGGCACCGAAGAGTCACCAGGCGAGACCGAACTCTTTCAGGGGCGTTCCTACAAGTCATACCGTGGCATGGGTTCACTGGGCGCGATGCAACAGGGATCAGCCGATCGCTATTTCCAGGAACTTGATGAACTCGACACGGACAAGCTGGTGCCGGAAGGTGTTGAGGGGCGAGTGCCATATAAAGGCGGGGTAGCACCGCTGATTCACCAATTGATGGGTGGGCTGCGTGCCAGCATGGGTTATCTGGGTTGCGCCAGTATTGATGCAGTGCGCCGAGATGCCGAGTTTGTCGAAATCACCACGGCTGGGGTTCGTGAATCCCATGTCCACGACGTGCAAATCGTCAAGGAAGCGCCCAATTATCGCTCGGAATAATCCGTCCTCCGGCGCATCCCGTGTGCCGGCACCAGAAAACCAGTCAGCACTAGTAAACACGTGCACCACGAAAAAATTCTAATTCTTGATTTTGGTTCGCAATACACCCAACTGATTGCACGCAGGGTGCGCGAGCTCCATGTCTATTGCGAACTTCATCCCCACGATGTTACGGATGAATTTATCCGCGAATACAAGCCTAGCGGAGTGATTCTTTCCGGAGGCCCGTCTTCGGTCTGGGAGGACAGCACCCCGCGCGCCCCGGAAATGATCTATAAGCTTGGCGTGCCGGTGCTGGGGATCTGCTACGGCATGCAGACCATGGCCGGGCAACTTGGCGGTAAAGTAGAGATGGGGCGCGTCCGCGAGTTTGGCTACGCCGAAGTACGTGCAAGAGGCCATACCGCACTGTTACAGGACATTCAGGATCGCGTCACGGCTGACGGGCATGGCATGCTTGACGTCTGGATGAGTCATGGTGACAAGGTCATTGAATTGCCGCCGGGCTTCAAGCTGATGGCGGGCAACGCAACCTGCCCTATTGCCGGCATGGCCGACGAATCCAGAAAATTCTATGGCGTGCAGTTTCATCCAGAAGTTACGCATACGCTGCAGGGCAGGGTGTTGATCGAACGCTTCGTGCTGGGCATATGCGCACTTTCCGGTGACTGGAGCATGCCCAATTACGTTGAAGAGGCTGTTGCGCGCATACGCGGTGACGTCGGTGATGATGATGTCGTTCTGGGACTGTCGGGAGGGGTCGATTCCTCGGTTGCGGCGGCGTTGATCCATCGCGCTATCGGTGATCAGCTGACATGTGTATTTGTAGATAACGGTCTGCTCCGCCTGAATGAAGCTGACCAGGTCATGGCTACGTTTGCGCGCAGCCTTGGCGTCAAGGTGGTACACGTCGATGCCCGAGAACAATTCATGAATCACCTGGAAGGCATTTCCGACCCCGAACAGAAACGCAAGATCATCGGCCGTGAGTTCATCGAAGTATTTCAGGCTGAATCGGCCAAACTGCCCAAGGTCAAATGGCTGGCGCAAGGGACGATCTATCCTGACGTCATTGAATCAGCGGGTGCCAAAACCAAAAAAGCGCACACCATCAAATCGCACCACAATGTCGGCGGTCTGCCGGATACCCTGCATTTGAAATTGCTGGAGCCACTCCGTGAGCTGTTCAAAGACGAGGTGCGAGAACTGGGTCTTGCGCTGGGATTGCCTCATGACATGGTATTCCGCCATCCGTTTCCGGGACCTGGGCTGGGGGTGCGCATACTCGGCGAAGTCAAAGCCAGCTATGCAGATTTGTTGCGCGAAGCAGACGCAATTTTTATCGATGAATTGCGTGCTGCTGGATGGTATGACAGAACCGCGCAGGCATTTGCAGTGTTCCTGCCAGTCAAATCGGTGGGAGTCATGGGTGACGGCCGCACATACGAATACGTGGTCGCGCTGCGCGCAGTTCAGACCACTGATTTCATGACTGCGCACTGGGCGGAGCTTCCGTACAGCTTACTGGCCAAGGTTTCGAACCGCATCATCAACGAAGTACGCGGCGTCAATCGTGTTGTCTACGATATTTCCGGAAAGCCTCCGGCAACGATCGAGTGGGAATAACGGACAGGTCTGGGTATTAATTCCGGGCAGCCTTTGTTCCAGCAATGAGTGCGATCGGGTAATTTCTTTGCCAATTTGTTCCGTTTCTGTGCGATAGCGTACACAGGTAGGCTGTAGCAATCATGCTATTCTGATTTTGATCAGACAGTACCGGATTAAATTCCAGATCGAAGCCAGTCAATACTCATGAATTGCGTATATTCAGACGATCAATTTGAAGCGTTCTGCAGAAAAAATTGAGACTTTGCACGGTGCCGCTGGCTCGAAGCAGGCGATTGAATTGTTGTGCGATGTCCTAGTGATAGGAGGCGGACCAGCGGGGGCGACCATATCGGCGCTGTTGGCAGAGCGTGGATTTGATGTGGTTGTGCTCGAAAAAGACAAGCATCCGCGTTTCCATATCGGCGAATCGTTGCTACCCCATAATATGCCCATGTTTGAGAGACTGGGCGTGAGCGATGACATCAGTCGCATCGGTATGCCAAAATACGGCGCCGAGTTCGTCTCTCCGTGGCACGGAAAACCAGTCACCTTCGATTTCTCCGAAGCCTTGGACGAATCGTATCCTTCTTCGTATCAGTTTCGCCGTTCCGTATTTGAAGAAATTCAGTTTCGCAACGCGATACGCAAAGGGGCCAGGGCAATTGAAAAATGCCGGGCAACCAGCGTTGAATTTCATCTCGGTGGGGCCAGTGTTGCATCAGTGCAGGAAAATGGACTGAAGCAGAAGTGGCTGACAAAGTTCGTCGTTGACGCATCAGGACGGGATACTTTGCTGGCTAAGCAGTTCGGCACTAAGCAGCGCAACGAGCGACATAACAGTGCTGCGATTTTCGGCCATTTTTCCGGAGCAGAACGGTTGCCAGGTAAGGCCGAAGGAAATATCAGCATGTTCTGGTTCGATCACGGCTGGTTCTGGTTTATTCCGTTGTCCGACGGTGCAACCAGCATCGGTGCAGTGTGCTGGCCTTATTACATGCAATCACGCAAGACCGACCCGGAACAATTTTTCCTCGAGACCATTGCGCTTAGTCCTGCGCTTGAGGCGCGGCTTCACGGCGCAAAACTGATTTCCCCGGTTACGGCGACTGGAAATTACTCCTACGAGGTCGGGCGAGCTACTGGCAGAAATTACCTTTTGCTCGGCGACGCTTTTGCCTTCATCGACCCGGTATTTTCAACAGGCGTCTACCTTGCCATGCACAGCGCTTTTGTCGGTGCGGACACTATCGGGATTTGCCTGAAAAATCCACGCCGTGCCGCGGGCGCACTAAAAGCATTCGACACGGCCATGCGACGTGGGCCGAAGATGTTCTCCTGGTTCATCTATCGGCTGACTACGCCAGCCATGCGCTACATGCTCATGAATTCGAGCAATAAATTTGGTATGCGCAGTGCAGTATTGTCGATGCTTGCCGGCGACATTTTTCGCGACACACCGCTGACGCTGCGATTGTTGCTGTTCAAAACGGTTTATTATCTTAAATCCCTGCTCATTCCGGGACAGTCTCTGGCGGCCTGGAAGCGTCGTAAACAGGTTATACGCGAACTTGGCGCTGAAGCTTCAGGCGCCTGAATTACATGCCGGTCGAACCTATACGCATCAATTCTGCAACGCGCCGTTTCCCGCTTGGGCATGGGGTATATCGTTTAGCGACGTGGATCCGGGTTGGCTACGAATACCTGGTGTTCTACATTGGCTTGTTGCTGGTTGTGGTTCCGCTGCTGATCTGGAGTGTGCTGGCAACCATTATCAGCCTGGTGCTGCCACGCCGGACTGGCGCAGCTTTTGGACGGTTGGTGATCATGCTCATGTGCCGGGTATATTTGACTGCGCTGACATTGACCGGCCTGGTAAAGCTAAACCTCGAAGTTCTGGATACATTGCGCGATGAGCGCTCGCTGATTATTGCGCCTAATCATCCGTGTTTGCTGGATGTGATATTGATGGTTTCACGTCTTCCCCATACCGTTTGCATCATGAAGGCGGAGCTCTGGGAGCATGTTTTCCTGAACCGGGCAGTCAGCCTTGCCGGATATATCTGCAATGATTCCGCCATTTCGATGGTACGTCGGGCATCCTTGGCGATTCGCGCCGGCGAGCAATTGCTGATATTTCCGGAAGGTACCCGCACTACGCGCAAACCCGTCAATGCATTCAAAGGGGGTTTCGCACTGATTGCCAAAAACGCTGGCGTTCCGGTGCAGACGGTTTTTATCGAAACTAATTCACTGTTTTTGAGCAAAGGCTGGCCGCTATTGAGGAAGCCCGATTTTCCGTTGGTTTATCAGGCCAGACTGGGCCGGCGCTTTGAAGTGAATGGGGAGGTCAAGTCTTTCGTCGGTGATATGGAGAATTATTACCGGGAGGCGCTGGCGCCGCAAAACTTTTCCCAGAATGCTACAGACGGCCTGTAGCCGCGCTGTCTCCTCGCATGAATCATCCCTCGCACTCGCATCTAGTGCTGATCCCCAGCTACAACACCGGCAGCAAAGTTCTCGATACGGTTCGGGATGCAAGGGCTTACTGGAATCCGGTATGGGTGGTCATCGACGGCAGTACCGATGGCACAGCCGAATCGTTGCAGTCTATGGCGACCCAGGACCCCGGTTTGAAGGTAATCGTGCTCGTACAAAACCAGGGTAAAGGGGCTGCCGTCCTGCGCGGTCTGCATGATGCCGAAACGGCAGGCTTTACCCACGTGTTGACCATGGATGCTGACGGACAGCATCCGGCGGAAAAAATACCGGAGTTCATGGAAAATTCAGCGGCAAATCCGCTGGCGTTGATCCTCGGCCTGCCGGTTTTTGATGCAAGCGCGCCTGCGTTGCGGTTGCATGGCCGGAAATTATCCAATGGCCTGGCGAATCTGGAAACGCTATGGCAGGGAATCGGCGATGCACTGTGCGGCTTTCGCGTTTATCCGGTGGCGCCGTTACGCGACATCATGGAGGGGGGGCGCTGGATGCGCCGTTTTGATTTCGATCCCGAGGCCGCCACGCGCCTTTGCTGGCGTGGCCTGCGCCCGATCAATATCGAGGCGCCGGTCAAGTATTTCCGTCCTGAAGAAGGCGGCGTTTCACATTTCAATTATTTCCGAGACAATACTCTGCTGATCTGGATGCACATGCGATTACTGCCGGAATTTGTGCTGCGCTTGCCGATATTATTGTGGAGAAAAATTACAAACCCCCAGTTGTCCGTCAGATCATCGCGCCGTTGATCGATATGATCTGCCCGGAAATATAGCCGGCGCGCTCCGAGACGAGGAAGGCCACGAGATCGGCGACCTCAGAGGGTTTTCCGGCGCGTTTCATTGGTACCATTTTGTCGATTGTTTCTTTGGGGAATGCATCTGCAGTCATCGGCGAGTCGATAATGCCAGGAGCCACGGCGTTGACGGTAATGCCACGGCTCGCGAGTTCGAGAGAAAGTGATCTGGTTGCGCCATGTATCCCGGCCTTGGCTGCGGCATAGTTGGTCTGCCCGCGATTGCCCAGGAGCGCAGCAACTGATGACATATTAACGATCCGTCCCCAGCGGGAGCGAATCATCGGCAGCAGCAGCGGTTGCGTAACGTTAAAGAATCCATTCAGGGATACATCAATGACGCGAGACCATTGACCGAGGTCCATTGCCGGCATGACGGCGTCTTCGTGGATTCCGGCGTTGTTGACCACGATCTGTATCGGGCCGCCAGCGAGCAAGTCCTGCAGTGCCGCGGTGGTTTGTAGCGGATTGGTTACGTCAAATGCAATGGCCTGTGCTGAGCCACCAGCGTCAACTATAGCTGCAGCCAAATGCTGCGCCTGAATCAGGTTGCCGTTGGCGTGTACGCAGACATGATGGCCATCGCTAGCCAACTGACGGCAGATTGCTGTGCCGATGCTGCCGCTGCCGCCGGTGACGAGCGCGCGCCTCATGACTTGCGTTCCCTCAAATTTCCCGTGTCGAGCACGACAGTGGCGCGCCCTTGCAAAATCTCCATATCACCGACGAACAATGCGAATTGATAGATGACTTGATTTCCGTCGCCCATTATTTTTTCTGCATCAACGATCAATGAACCTGGCAGATCATCGAGTCGATCCCTGCCGATCTTCACATTCCTTACGCTCGCCAGATAGCCCGAGCGCGGTTTTTCCGAAAAATTTCCAGCAAGGCTGCCATGAACCGCCATGGCTTGTGCCGCATATTCGACTCCGCAAACAGCAGCTAATTGTCTGTCGCTGCACAGGGGATTGCCCTGATCGCGGTGAGACTGGCTGATGCAGCGGATACCCGACGCATCCCATCGAATCACGCCGTCCAGCAGGCACATTGCTCCGCCGTGTGGTATCAGCAAGGCGATGTCAGCTTTGTTCAGCAGCATGGGGTTACCGCAATACGCAATTGATTTCCTGCTGCACAATCAATAAAAACAGTTGCTGCCTCCTTGCGCGCCAGTTTGCTGAGCAAAGGCAGGCTGCGCGCAGCAGGTACCCCGCTGCGCAAGGCTTCGAGACTGGAATCCTGCATGCGAGTCTCGCTTTCCTGACGTAATTCAAAGCTGATTTCCAGAACGGCAAAAGACTTGCTGGTCGCTTGAGGTGTCATGACCAGGGCCACACCGAAACTCGCGTTGATCGGGCGGACCGTATGCAGGGGCTCTGGATAGGCCTGATCGTAAGCAATCAGCACGACCGGATCGGTATCCACAATAACCTGCACGGCAGCGTCCAGTAATCCCGCGGCAAAGCTGCTGTCATGGCCACACAGGCTGGTTGAAGGCTTCCTGCTGCGGGTGGCGATACTCCAGTATCCAGCCGCTGCATTGTGTACGGAATTGTGAAAGCGCGTCGGTGATATGTTCCGTTCCGTGGAGGCAAGCGTCTCGCAAATCTGGTGTAGATTCTCGCCGTCGCCCTGAGAAGAAGTGAAGACGCTGGCAGTTGTCGCGGCGTCCCGGGCTGCATGCAGCAGAGCCTCGCAGCCGGCAGCTATGGCGAGCTTGACCGGAATGCCGACGCGCCGCCGCTCTGCAGAGGGCAGCAGGTCGCTGGCAGTGACAACCGTGGGGGTGTGTACGTAGCTTGCAGCACCTGCCAACAGTGGTTGGCTGGCCTGCCAGCCGCACAAGCCGGGACCCACCAAGCCTACGCCTTCGACGAATATTTGCATCATTCGGCGGTACCCAGCAGCAGACTGCAATTGCTGCCGCCAAATCCGAACGAGTTGGTCAATATCCGGCGCACGCGAGAATTCTGATTGTCGAGCAAGTAGTTGCATTGCAACGCTGGATCAATGTTTTTGGTATTCATGCTGCCGGGCAGCACTTCATCCCGTATCGCGAGCATGGCGATAATTGCTTCAGTGATACCGGCCGCACCCAGCAGATGTCCGGTCGACCCTTTGGTTGAACTGACCGGGGTCTTGCCGCCGAAGATGGCAAACACGGCCTGATCCTCGCTGGCATCGTTGGCTTTGGTGGCAGTGCCATGCAGATTGATGTAGTCGACGTCGTTGGGAGCCAGTTGCGCCGTATCCAAGGCACCCTGCATGGACAGCCTCGCTCCCAGTCCTTCGGGATGCGGCGTCGACATATGGTAGGCATCGCAGCTCTCGCCGATGCCAAGAAGCATCATCGTGCCGGCAGCAGGCTTTTCTGCTGCTCTTTCAAGCAAGGCAAAACCTGCTCCTTCACCGATGGAGATGCCATCCCGGTTGACGTCGTAGGGGCGGCAAGGCGTAGGTGACAGCAACTGTAGTGAATTGAAACCATAGAGCGTAGTCAGGCATAGCGTGTCCACTCCGCCCACCACCGCAGCATCGCATACTCCCGCCGACATCATTCGTGCGGCATGGGCAAAAACTTTGGCCGAAGAGGAGCATGCGGATGAAATTACAAATGCCGGTCCCTTTAATCCCAGATAACGTTGTACGAAATCCGCTATGGAAAAGCTGTTTTGTGTCTGGGCATAGTGATAATCGGCGGGCAGGGCGCCGTTACTTGCATTGCGGTGACGATAAGCAATTTCCGTCTGGAGGATTCCGGAAGTGCTGGTGCCCATGAAGACACCGATGCGCTGCGCACCATATTTTTCAGCGACAGCAGAAACTGCGCCGCCAAATCCGTCGGTTTGCAAGCCGAGTTGCGCAAGTCGGTTGTTGCGGCAATCGTAGGCATTGAGATCGGAGCGAACGTGAAATTCATCCAGTCCGGAAACCTGCCCGATGCAGGTGTCGAGTACCGCCGTCTCAAAATTGCAGGGCGCCAGACCGGATCGCCTTTCGCGTATGGCGGCGATAGTCGCTTCCTGCCCGGCACCCAGGCAGTTCACAATCGATATTTCGCTGATGGCAACGGGACGCAAGTGGATGGCAATTCTATTGATTTAAAAGCGTTGGAAAAAGACCGGTTATTGGGAACACCTGACTGCCTGAAATTCGGAGAATATGCCGTGAACAACCTGCCGGTGAACCTTTTCAAAGCCGCAGGCTTGTAGCGTTACCATGACGTCCTCCGGCGGGGCGCAAGCCTCGATTGTTTCCCAGTAGTAGCGCCATAATTTTGCCGTGTCGACCGATGCATGGAGCAGTCTTCCGACGGCAGGCACGAGCACGTGCATATATGTCTTCAAGAGTGCCTTGCCGATTCGGCTTTTCGGAGGCGTGATCTCGAGGATACAGATCCTTGCCCCGGGTTTCAGGACGCGGTGAAATTCTTCAAAAGCCATGGACAGATCAGTAATGTGCCGGAGTGCATAGCCCATGCTGAGAAACTCGAATTCAGCATCTGAAAAAGGGATGGCTTCGGCTCTTCCCTCAACCAGGCGAACGCCGTGCGGAACCTTTGCACTGTTCAGCATGCCCTTACTGGGATCCACACCGATGACCAGACGCGGGTCACCGACGATCCGGGCCGCCTCACGTGCGACCAGCCCCGTACCGACCGCGATGTCGATGATACTCATCCCAGCCTTCAGCCCTGCGCGTTCCAGCGCCTCGCCCCGGTACTTCGAGCCGTTACCGAGACCTAAAATGCGGTCCATCCGGTCATAATCGACCGCGGTGTGTTCAAAGATGCTCGATATGAATTGTTTCTTTTCTGCTCCATTGCTGAAGTAGCCGGGCATGGCGGGAATCGGCGATTTTACGGTTTTGACAGGAATTTTCTGCAGATTGTTGTCATTCGAATTCTTAAGCATGGTGGTTTCTCTCTTCAATATTCTGGATGGCAGCAGTAGCTACGGTGGATTGCATAGGAAGCCCCTTATTGCGCGCTGTCGACAGGGACACGGATTTGAGACCGCGGGTCGCCAGTTGATCGAGCAACGCAGGTAATACGGCCAGTGCAATCGGCTCACCTGCATCCGTTCGTACATGTGAGCCGTCGTGAAGCAACAATATGTCGCCTGCAGCAAGTCCGCGAAGGAGGCGCTGCAATACCTGGGACGGGTTCCGGCTTACAGCGTCAAAACCCCTTCTTGTCCAGGAAACGTAAAAAATGCCAAGTCGCGTCATTACCGCATCCAGCAAAGGGCTGCGGAATCCCGCCGGCGCACGAAAATAGCTTGGTGGTTGTCCGGTAATATCGGCGATGACCGATTGTGTTGCCTCCACCTCGCGGCGCAGCCGGGAAAAACCGTATAGTGCGAACGCCCAGGAATGGCGGTAACTGTGGTTCTCGACACTGTGGCCACGCCGCGCTATTTCCCTGACGATTTCCGGATGCGCCAGGGCTTTTTTACCAATGCAGAAAAAACTTGCCTTTGCCTGGTATTGATCCAGCAGTTCCAGTACTTTCGGCGTCACTTCGGGGTTCGGGCCGTCGTCGAATGTCAGTGTCACCTGCCCGAGCAGCGCTGCCGACTCTGGTAAGCGCACCATATTCGGTCCAAGGAGACTACCCCGCGGCCATAAAACTGCAGCAAGCACTGCAAGGTGGTTGATTACCAATACGCCCAGTATCCATGGCCACATGCCGGGGCGCAGCGCCAGCACGACGAGGCACAGCAAGTGCAAAAGCAGCGTGGCCAGAACGAATGGCGAGGGACGCCAGCGGCGAGGCTCGTTCATGTTTTCATCGGACTCACGTGGGACAGGCGTCATCTGCTTGCCGCCGTTTGCGCTCGCGGCTTGCCGTTTGTTGTAGTGAACGAAATCAAGCCTTGGTCGAGTATATGCTTCCACAAACGCTGCCAGGTCTTCCAATCGTGGCCGCCCTGTATCGCGGTAACACGATCGGCCGGCAGGCGCTGGGCCAGCATATTGCTGGCAGGAGCAAAGCGGTCATCCCTCCCGTACCCGAGATAAATTTCCGGTAACGCGGGGTTACCGGAGCGGTAAGCCTTGAGCCATGCCAGCAACGCTTGCTCGTCGTCATGTGGGTTTATAGTTTTCGGTTGCCAGTCATCGAGTCCGCCGCCATCCACAATCTCGGCGATCTTTCCGCGATTGCCAAGATAAGGTGCGAGCAGGATCACGCCGTCTATTTTGTCCGGATGATCGCGCGCGCAGAGCAAGGCGCCCATGCCGCCCAGCGATATACCCATCAGCCAAATTTTCCGATATCGGCTGTCGCGAACTGGAAGAATAATGTCCTGAGACAGGCGTTCGCCGATGCTGCGTCCAAGGTAATAGTCCGCGTGGGCATCCACTAGAATCACATCGACAGGCAGATGCCGTTCCCGCAGCGCCCGCACAAACCCGTGCTGGAGAAAATCTTCCGGCACGTCGGTCGCGCCCGGCAGCATCACGAGCAGCGCACGTTTGTCACCGTCCTGGTGCGGCGCCTGGTCGTGGATTATTTTCATCGGTTGGTCAGTCATGATGTTTCATGCTGTGTTCTGGTTATCAGGATGGCGGAAAACACCAGGCTCAAGATCGCGCCGATACCAACGGCGGATCCGATGGCAAATAACACAGGCACCTGCGAAAACGACAGTACGCCGAAGCCGATTACGGCGCACCAATTGGCAAACAGCAGCGACACGAGTGTGCGTTCCATATCCTGTGCGGATGTGGCCTGCCGGTCAAAGAATAATGCGTAATTGGAGCCGACCGCGACGACCAGCAAGAGGCCAATCAGGTGGAAAAGTGACAACTGGCCTGCGCTCAGCACCAGAATGGCAGCGGTGACTATGACTGCCGCCGCCAGCGGAGCCAGGACGTCGAGAACACGGCGCCATGATCGCAAGCTTACCAGCAACAGCAGGCCTATGGCCGCAGCACCAGCCATGGAATGAGCAACCATTTCATGGCGGAAAGTCTGGAATAGCTGTTCTGAATCGCGTTTCAGATCAAGCAATACAACTTGCGCGGTTTTCAATTGCGTTATTTTTCGCCTGACGGCCTCGGCATCGGTCACGCCACGCAACGGGAGCATTGCCGCCCAACCGTCACTGCGCTTGATCAGCAGTGAATCCAGTTTCAATGCAAAGCTGCTTTGTTGCAGGCTGTTGTGATCGAGCAGGGGTTGTCCTTGTGCGATCGCAGCATCAGCCAGAAAAGGTTCGAAAAGATTCTGGCGGTAAGGCAGTTCACGCAGGGCCTGCTGCAGGTTTTCGCGCAAAACAGCCGGGGCGGGCAATGTGGCGAGTCGTTCACGCTGTGCGGCGTGGCTGGGCAGGTAGGTCGCGGGTGAGTCGAAACCTTCGAGTGCCCCCTGTTTCGTCAACCCAGCCAGTGCGCTACCGATGCTTTCGCTCGCCTGGAGCGCGCCTTCCTGACTGTCGGCAATCGCTACAATCAGATAGCGTACATCCGGTGCACCGATATCGCGACGCAATTGTCCATCCAGAATCTGTTCGTCCAGGGGAACCGGACTGAGGCTCCCCAGATTGTCATTCCATAACGGTTCCTGCCGAACAACAAGAAACAGCAAGGCACTGGCTGTCATGACTGCCAACGGCATACGCCAGGCGGGCGCCCGGCGCACCAGCACTGTCAACCTGGCTGCGAAGCCAGTCCCTCGCAGGGCGACAAATCCAGGCGGCAGCATAACCGGCAACACCCAGCGCGTTACTACTGCTGCAACGATCAGACCGGTAATGGAAAACAGTCCCAATTGCGCCAGCCCTAAAAAATCGGAGAACAGCATGACGCCGAAACCGCAGATGGACGTCAACA
>JBBKXO010000223.1:0-3310 GCA_037969525.1 Burkholderiales bacterium
GTATTGGTCTCGGTGGTGTCGTCGTTGTTGAAATCAACCACGTCTTTGCCCATCGCCGCGCCGATGACCTTGCCGATTTGTATGCTGGCAACACCGGCACCCGATGACGCCCCCATCACCAGCAGCGTTTCACCGGCCTTGAGTCGGCCATACATGGTGATCATCTCGTAGGCGGTGATGAAGCTGATGGGTACCGCAGCCGCCTGTTCCCAGCTGAGCTTTTCCGGCTTGGGTATCACCTGCGCCACATCCATCACCGCATATTCGGCAAAACCGCCGCGCACGCGACCGAATACTGCATCACCTTTTTTGATACCGGTCACGCCATCGCCCAGCGCATGCACAGTACCCGACGCTTCATTGCCACCGGCTTTCTCCGGACCACCATGCACCACGCCGCCGGCAAAGATTTCACCGCGATTCATGGCGCTGGCTTGCACCTTGATGACGATCTCGCCGGCCTTGGGCTGCGGCTCGGGCACTACACGGAATTCGAGATGCGTTTGATGATCTTTGGTGACTATCCAGCAGGATTTCATAAAATTCTCTTTAAAAACAACATGTTAAAAACGACGGCCGCAGCCGCCGTCCGATTAATGCTCTCCGGGCATAAGCCGCTGTTTACGACTCTCCGCCCACTTCACGCACGATTGGCCCCCAGCGTTTCAGCTCCTTCTGGATGAATTGCACCGCGCGCTCGGGTGACGACGTGGTTACCGGCTCGGCACCCGCCTTGCGCAGAAAATCCTGCATGCCGGGGTTGGCTAGTACTTTCTGGTTGGCCTGGTGCATCACATCCAGCACCGGCCGCGCCACACCTGCCGGCAGGAACATGGCGTTGAAAGCCTCCACGGTGAAGTCTTTCATACCGGCTTCTGCTGCTGTCGGCACGTCGGGTACGGTCTTGAGGCGCTCGTCCGAACAGATGGCGAGTATGCGGATGCGCCCCGCCTTGTGGTACGACAGCGGCGCCGGACTGATCGTCGGCGTGTACATGGGGATGTGCCCGGCCACCAGATCGCTCAACCCGGGCCCCGCACCCTTGTACGGTACGTGGACGATATTCAGATTGCCGTTTAGTTTTTTGAACATCTCGCCGGTGAGCTGGGTAATGCTGCCGGTACCCGCGGAACCGAAGGACAGTTGCCCTGGATTTTTCTTGGCGAGGGCTATCAACTGTTTTAAATTTTTCACCGGCAGCGAGGGATGCACCGCGATCCCGGTCGGCACCAGTGTAATGATGCCCAGTGCCGTGAAATCCTTGATCGGATCGTAGGGGAGGTCTTTCTTGCTCAGCGGATTGAGCACATGGGTCGTCGTGTTGGCGATCAGCACCGTGTAGCCGTCGGGTTTGGAACGCACCAGTTCCATGGCCCCGATCGCACCTGACGCGCCGGATTTGTTCTCGACGATGATGTTCTGCCCCAGCACCTGCGACATCTCCTGCGCCCAGCGCCGGCCGATGATGTCATTAACGCCACCGGGAGAAAACGGCACTACCAGCCGCAGCGGCCGCTCGGGAAACTTGCCTTGCGCCTGCGCCACGCCAGGCGCCAGTTGAACGGAGGCAAATACCAGCATCGTCAAGCCGCCTGAAAAAATTGCGCGTGAAATCATTGATGTACTCCTGGTTTCGTATATTGAATTTGCTGCGGAATGGACACAGCGCGCAGAAAAACCATGCTAAAGCTTATCCTGGGCAGCCGCAACCCGGTGCAGTGCAATCAGCGCGGCACATAATCCCACTCCCGCCAACCGGTAAGCAATGGAAAATAAAGCCCCAGCCGGATGCGTTGCGCGCCGCGCAGCAAGTCCCCTTGGGGGGCGCCACTGGCGTGCATGAGTGCCGCGTAGCGTTCGAGCTGGCCCCGATAACGTTCACGCTCATTGTCCAGAAATGCAGCAATGTCGGCACCTTCGTGTGCACTGGTTTTGTAATCGATGATCCAGCGCACGCCTTCCTCATCGACGAAAGTGCGGTCGATGACGATATTCACCAACCGGTCACCCGCAACACCGGTCAGACGATATTCGGAGCGCCCGCCGGCATGCGCATCAAGCACCCACTTTCCGCGCGAATCAGACAGACTCGCGGACAATGCCTGCTCGACACGACGTACCGCAGCACCCCTCTCGGTCTCGGGCACACCCAGCTGCGCCAACTCACGCGCCCATACCGCCTGCAGCCCGGCAATGCGCTGCACTGTCCATCGCGCAGCACCGTCTTCGGCGATGCGCTGCAACGCGCGATGCACGACTGTGCCGACATGTTTGGCCGTTTCGGAAGCCCACGAAAACTCCAGCGAATCAGTTGCGTCGTCGGCGCGATTGATCAGCGCGTCATCAGGCGACCACGCCAAAGCGGCAGGCGCTGCCGGCGCACACCAGTCCGCGGGCAGACGGTAGAGCTGACGCCGCGGTAACGATGCGATCGGCACATCGGGCGCCGGCTGCACCGCCTCTGCAGGCAACTGTTCCAGAAAACGCCCTTCAATCGCCGGCCACAGCCGCTCCAGCAGTGAATTCCTGCGTGGCTTGACCACCTTGGCATCGGCCTTGACCTGACCAATCAGATGCAGCTGCGATTTCGCGCGCGTCGCGGCAACGTATAACAGCCGGGCATCCTCATGCCGCGACTTGATGTCATCCAGTCTCCCGAGATAGTCATACACCGGGTCATCGCTTTGTCCTGCTTCGCGGATGGGCGCCAGCAGCAGATCGGAACCACCATGCCCGCGCATGCGCACATCCCAGCGCAGCAGTTGCGCGTCCCTGCGCCGTGGCGTGTAGCCCAGACCCGGCACGATGACCGTATCGAACTCAAGACCTTTCGCCTTATGGATGGTCATCAGCTGCAGTTGCGGGCCTGCACGGGTATCAGGCAGGGCAAACAAACCGGCAACGCGCTCCTCCAATGCCTCGAAATCCAGCAAGTCACCGCCTACTTCAACGGCGTCGAGCAGACGCAAAAACACCTGCGCATCTTCAAGGTCGGTGGGATCAGCCAGGCACGCCGGTCCACCGAGCGATAGCCATGCGCCTTCAACCCAGCGCGCAAGCGATTTACGCCGCCGTTGCGCCAAAAATCCGGCAAGCACATCACGAAGTCGAACTACGCGCTGCCGTCCATCGACCGACAGCGCATCGCACAACCCGGCATCGTTGAGCAACGTCCACAAATCAGTTTTGGCGTCACCGCCGGCCAGTATCGACAGATCCGCCAGCGTCAACCCGCACCACGGCGCACGCAGTACTGCCAGCCACGCGATGCGATCAGCCGGGTGCAACAAGGCCCGCGTCAGCGCCAGCA
>JBBKXO010000224.1:0-3678 GCA_037969525.1 Burkholderiales bacterium
CGGCCAACGCGCCTCGGCAGCATTATTTTCTGTGGGTTTGGGATGGATCTATGGCGGAGTAAAACCTGCGTATCAACTTATGCGGGACGGGGCGGGCGTCCTGAAAATTTGCAAATCAAAACAACCGGTTGTGAATTCGGTTGTCAGAGGCCCGGCGTTTTAACCCGGTGCCTTAAGCGACAGCGCCTGCGTGCGCAGGCGGGCCAGCACCACCGCCAGTCCGACGCCGATGAGGCACAGCACGCTGATACCGACAAATCCCCAGGTGAAGCTGCCGGTCTGGTCTTTGATGACACCGAGTGCCGAGGCGGTGATGAAGCCGCCGATGTTGGCGAACAGGTTGCTGAAGCCTGTGGCCGTGCCGGCGGTGCGTGGTCCCAGCACTTCCATGGGCACCAGGAACAGCGGTCCAAAAAAGAACTGCATGAACATCGAATTGACTGCGATGGTGAGCAACAGCAGCGGCACCGACTCGACCATCACCAGCAGCGTGGCCGAGCAGGCGAGGATCAGCAGTGCGCCGCCGACCACCAGCGGTGGATTGCGCAGCCGGTCGGAGACATAGCCGCCCAATGCGTTCGATGAGGCGGTGAATGCGGCGCCCATGGCCACGATCAATCCCGCCGTCTGCACCGAGAAGCCGCGGTCCGCCACCAGCAGCGACGGCAGCCAGAAATTGAATGCCGTGACCACGGAGAAGCGGATGAACTGCAGCGCGCTGCATACCCACATGATCGGATAACGGCCTAACTGGAGGATGTCGGCCAGCACCAGCTTGGGCGGTGGTTCGGTGCGCGGTTTTTCGCGGCCGTAGCGTTTGAATATGAACCCGGCGACGATGCCCAGTGCGGCAAATGACATGAAGGCTGCGCGCCAGCCGTAGAGCGCCGCCAGCAGCGGGCCACCGAGCGAGAGCACGATGGTGCCGACGAAACCGCCGACCATGAACAGGCTGATTGCGGTGGCGCGGCGCTCGCGCGGGAACCACGACGCCAGCAGCGCCAGTCCCGGCGCAAACAGCAGCGAACGGAAGGCGCCGGCGCACAGCAGGGTGACGATTGCCAGCCAGAACGAGTGAACGAGACCGATGCACAGCGAGAATGCCGACCAGCCCATCAGGCCGATGAAAAACAGCCGTCGCGGGCCGTAGCGGTCGGAAAGAAAGCCGGCGGGGATCTGGCCAAGTGCGTAAGTGAAAGTCAGCGCGGCGGAAAGGAGGCCGGCCTGGGTAAAGCTGATCTGCAGGTCTTCGCGGATCAGCGGCAGCAGCAGGGGCAATGCGCTGAACGTGATGCCGTGGGTGACCTGGCACAGGACAACCAGTGCCACGGTGTTGATGCCGTCGCGGCTCATGCGTGGGCCTGGTGCGGGCACTTTATTCACGGGTACCCGGTGAGCGTAGAGGTGGAAGCGGCGGGATTCAGGATTGTGGGATGCGGCACGGTCCGACTGTAGCGTATGTACGCTTAATTGAAATTGAGCCAGGTCAAATGTAAATCGGACCGCAGACTTGCCACCGCCCGGTCAGGGCAGCAATCCAGCATTTTCAAATTTCAGATAAAGCTCCCGGCATACCCAGGCATCGGTCGCGGCATAGGTGATCTGCGCACTGGTGAGTTGCGGTGCCGCCCAGTTGGTGGTTTTGGCACCCTTGGGTATACGGTAGCCGAGAAATATTCCCGCGAGGTTGCGCACGCCGGTCTGTTCGTAGCCCTTGCGTTTGGCGACCATGCCCAGATCGATCACGCCCATTTCAGCGAAGAGAAACACCTGTTTCAGCGTGCGCAGGTCATAGGCCAGTGCCACCCCCGCTTTTGCGGTGCCGGGTGTCTGCAGCAGTTCGGCCAGTACGGTGTGGGTTTCGGTCATGCGCAGCGGAAAAATGTAGGCGCATTTTGCGGTGGCGACCTGCACCAGGCTGGGCAGGTAGCTTTCACCCTTGGTGAAAGCGGGGCGGGTCTCGGTATCAAAACCGGTGACGCGTTCGCTGCGGATGTCGGCAGCAGCAGCGGCAAGCAGCTCCGGCGTATCAACGAAGGTCACCGGGCCTGCGTAACGCTGCACCGGCAGTATGTTGAGGTCATCGCGCGAGATCGAGCGCGCGGTGTCGCGCTGTAGTGTATGTGCGGTCATCAGGCTCTCAAGGGTAACAGCTGAACGCGTGGTACAGTAACTATCTGCATGGCCGGAGCACTGATGGGCGCGAACAAGCAGCGATGGCATAGGGTGATGGCGTGGCGCGCGGGCGCGGCGGGTGCCGTGCTGTTGTTTGCCGCGTGCGCCGAACTGCCGGTCTATACGACGCTTCCGGTCGAAGTGCGGGCATCGCCGAATTTCAACGAGCGGCGCCCCAATTTTGTGATCCTCCATCACACCACCAACGACACGGTCGAGCGTGCGCTGGCCACGTTAACCCGTGGTATATCGCAGGTCAGTGCGCATTTTCTGGTCGCGCGCGACGGCCGGATCATTTATCTGGTTGACGAAAAACTGCGCGCCTGGCACGCCGGAGAAGCGTACTGGGGCGGCCAGCGCGATCTAAATTCCGCCTCCATCGGGATCGAGCTCGATAACAATGGCCGCGAACCATTTGCCGAACCGCAGATCGCCGCGCTGCTGTTGCTGCTTGCAGATCTGCAGGCGCGCTGGAATATACCGACGGCGAATTTCCTCGGTCACGGCGATGTGGCGCCGGGGCGCAAAGTCGATCCCAGTGCGTGGTTTCCGTGGCAGCGGCTGGCAGCGGCGGGATTCGGACTGTGGTGCGATCCGCCTTACGATCCAGCGCCCGCGGACGTTGCGGATGCGACGCTGCTGGCGGCACTCGGTTATGAGGTGTCGGTGCCGTGGTCGGCAGTGGCGGCGTTCAAGCGCCATTGGGCGCCGCACGACACGACGCCGGAACTGACGGCGGAGCAGCGGGGGATGTTGCAGTGTCTGGTGCGGCGTCAGCAGGCTGGTCAAGCGTATTAAAATAATTAATAAAACATTTACTTAAATCAATTTGTTGGCAACTATGCCGATGCACTGCAGTGTGGACACACGGGTCGTCGCGCGCTTGATCACGGTTAGAATGTCGTGACCGCGACCTTTCCCCGGGAGAGACCATGACGTTGAAGCTCGGGCTGATGGTGCCCGCCAATAACACGACGATGGAGCCTGAACTGCTGGCGTGGCTGCCCGGCGCGCACTGCACGACACTGCGCATTCCCCGCGGCAAGGGCCTGCTCGGCCCCGCGGAAATTCCCGCCTATGTCGCGCAGGCACTGGAACTGGCCAAAGGTTACGACCGCGCAGAGACCGACATCGTCGCCTATGGCTGCACTGCCGCCGGTTTTATCGGCGGCCCGGCGCGCGATGCTGAAATCCAGACCAGCCTCGCCACAATCACTGGCAAACCGGTGGTGACCACCGCGAGTGCAATGATCGCCGTGCTGCGCCACATCGGTGCTCTACGCATAGCCGTGGTGACGCCGTATCTGGATCTCGTCAATGAACGGCTGCAGGCCTATCTGGAACAGTCGGGAATCACTGTCGTCAAGCTGGCGAGCTTCAAGGCGGAAACCACCGATGAGCTGGCGAGGATTACCCCAGAACAAATCGCGGCGCTGGCGCGCGACACCATGATGCCGGACGCCGATGCGATGTTCATTGCGTGCTCACAGTTGCCCACCAAGG
>JBBKXO010000225.1:0-4767 GCA_037969525.1 Burkholderiales bacterium
TTCGGCCCGGTGGTGATGGTGGGGCTGGGGGGCGTGCTGATCGAAGTGTTCAAGGACGTTGTTTTCCGCGCCGCCCCGGTGACGGAAGCCGAAGCCCTGCGCATGCTCGATGAACTCAAGAGCAAAGTCATACTCGACGGCGTGCGCGGCAAGCCGCCGGTAGACAAAACCGCTCTGGCGCGCATGGTCAGTGCGGTGTCGCGCTTCGGGGCTGCCGCCGGTCCGCGGCTCGCCGAGCTCGACCTTAATCCGGTGCTGGCCGGACCACAGGGCGCGACCGCAGTGGACTGGCTGATGGTGCTGGAATAATCAGGAGAACCCCATGGATTTCACGCTCCCCGAAGAACTGCGCATGTTGCGCGATACCGTCGCCCGCTTTGTGCGTGAAGAACTGCTGCCGCTGGAGCGCGACGTCATCAAACGTGAAGCCGAGCGCGGGCTGACCGATGCCCCGTTGATCGACCCCGACGTCGAGAAAGAGCTGGGACGCAAAGCCAAGGCCATCGGCCTCTACGGCATCGACGTGCCTGAGGAATACGGCGGGTTGAACATGGGCATGCTCGCCAAGGCCGTGGTCATCGAAGAATTGAAAACCAGCATCGTGCCTTTCGTGCTGCCGCCCGACAGCCCGAATCTGTGGATGCTGCGTGAAACCTGCAAGGGCGGGCAGATTGAAAAATATCTGCTGCCCTATGCCAAGGGCGACAAGAAGAGTGCCATTGCCATTTCGGAACCCGGTGCCGGATCCGATCCTGCGGGCATGAAAACCCGCGCCGAATACAAGAACGGAAAATGGGTCATCAACGGCCAGAAAATCTGGATCAGCCATGCGCGTCAGGCTGACTTCATCATCGTCATGGCGGTCACCGATCCGGCTAAAGGCTCGCGCGGAGGCATGACAGCGTTCCTCGTCGACAAGGGCACCAAAGGTCTGTCGATTCCATCGGTTTTCAACACCATCGGTGAACACTCTCCGTACGCGGTGTTTCTCGACAACGTCGAGGTATCGGATGAGCAGGTGCTGGGTGAAGTCGGCAACGGTTTCGGTCCCATGCAGAACCGCCTCGGCGTGCGCCGCATGGAAATCGCCTGTCGTTCCCTGGGTTACGCGCGGCGCTGCATGGACCTGATGCTGACGCAGGCCAACGAGCGAAAAACCTTCGGTGCACTGCTGGCTGAGCGGCAGCAGGTGCAGTGGTGGCTGGCCGACAGCTGGCAGGAAATGGAAATGGTGCGCTGGATTACGTGGCGGCTGGCCTGGAAAATGGATCAGGGTGATACCAACTGGCGGCGCGACGCGTCGATGGTCAAACTGCAGGGCAGCGAAATGATCGCGCGGGTATCCGACCGTGCAATCCAGTTGCTCGGCGGCATGGGCGTATCCAAAGACCTGCCGCTGGAATACATCGCACGTGCCTGCCGCGTGCTGCGCATATTCGAAGGTCCCAGTGAAGTGCATCGCTGGGTCATCGCGCGCGACCTGTTGCGCAATGGCATGCCGGCAGATTGACTGACAGGCAACAAACTACGCCCTGAACAGCGCCTGAGTGCCTGTCGCATCGGTTAAAATAGCGGCAACTATCCTATCGACACATTATGAACAAACAGGGACAACCATGAACCATCCGGGAACTGCACAACCAATCATGACCGACCGCCTGCTGGCCGAGAAAAAAGACGGTATCGGCTGGATTACCTTCAACAACCCGGCCCGACATAATGCGGTCTCATTTGAAATGTGGCAGGCACTGCCCGTGGTACTGGCGGATTTCGCCCAGGATCCCACAGTCCGCGTGATCGTGCTCAAGGGTGCGGGCGAGAAAGCCTTTGTTGCCGGTGCCGACATTTCGCAGTTCAAGGAAAAACGCAGCAGCGAAGATGGGGTGCAGGCCTACAACAAGGCTGCGGATGATGCGAGCAAAGCACTGCAGGAATGTCCAAAACCGACGATCGCGATGGTGCGCGGTTATTGCATTGGCGGTGGTACGGCAATCGCGGTGAACTGCGACATGCGGATCGCATCTGAAGATGCCAAGTTCGGTGTGCCTGCGGGCAAACTTGGACTGGGTTACCGTTTTGTGGGTATCAAACGCCTGACCGATGTGGTGGGTCCGCAGTTCACCGCGGAAATTTTCTTCACGGCGCGCCAGTTCACGGCTCAGGAAGCGCTGCAGATGAACCTGGTGAACCGCGTGGTGCCGGCTGCCGAGCTGGAAAAATACACCATCGATTACGCAACGACGATCGCCAATAACGCACCACTGACGCTGGCGTCGGTGAAAGCCTCGATCATCGAATGTCTCAAGGACCCCGAGAAACGCGATCTCAAACGCCTGCAGCAAATGGTCGACGTTTGCTACAAGAGCGAGGACTACAAGGAAGGCCAGACTGCGTTCATGGAAAAGCGCAAACCGGTATTCAAGGGCAAGTAAATTATAAGTAGTTGATTATATTGATATTTTTATAAAGGTACTCTAATGGCTTTTGATGCCAACCGCGCTGACCTGTGTGTCGGCGTAATCGGAACCGGCGCCATGGGGCGCGGCATCGTGCAGGTATCCGCCGCCGGCGGCATGCATGTACTGATGATGGACACCCGACCGGGCGCCGCTGATGAAGCGCGCGAATTTGTTGCCAAGATGCTGGCGCGGGCCGCAGAAAAGGGGAGCATGACCAAGGCCGACGCCGATGCGGCCACCGCCCGCATTCGCGTTGCGCAGTCACTCGCTGATTTCAAGGATTGCCACATGGTGGTCGAGGCCATCGTCGAAAACCTCGACGCCAAGCGCGCATTGTTCGGCGAACTGGAAGGCATCGTCGGGCCGGAATGCATACTGGCGACCAATACCTCCTCCATGTCGGTGACGACCATAGGCGCCAAACTGAAAACGCCGCAGCGTTTTGCCGGGCTGCATTTTTTCAATCCGGTGCCGCTGATGAAATTGGTCGAAGTCATCGACGGCCTGCTGACTGAAAACTGGGTATCCGAAGCACTGATGGTGATCGGCAAGCGCATGACGCGCGAGCCGGTGCGATTAACTGATGCGCCGGGCTTCCTCGTTAACCAGGTCGGCCGCGGCTTTACCCTGGAAGCCTCGCATCTGGTTTATGAAGGCATTGCGTCTTTTGTCGACGTCGATCGTGTGATGCGCGATGTCGGCGGCTTCCGCATGGGCCCGTTCGAGTTGATGGAACTGACAGGCCTCGACGTGACGCAGCCGGCCTCAGTACTCATCTACAACCAGTTTTTCCAGGAACCGCGCTACCGCCCGAACCTGATCATGCAATCGCGTTACGAAGCAGGGGTGCTGGGTCGCAAGAGCAAGAAGGGCTTTTACAATTACGATGCCGACATGAAGCCCGTCGTCGCCGCGGAGCCATCCGCACCTGCCGCACGCCCGGCCAGTGTCTGGGTCAGCAAGGCCGAAGCGCAAGGTCACGAGGTGCTGACTGCGCTGCTGACCAAGCTGGGGGCAAGCATCGAGAGCGGTGTGCAGCCATCGGCCAAAGCATTGATTCTGGTAACACCGGTGGGCAAAGACGCTACGACCTGCGCGGTGGAAGAGGGCCTGGATCCGAAACGCACGGTTGCCGTCGACACGCTGTTCCCGATGGTCAAGCGCCGCACCATCATGGGCACGCCGCTGACCGATGCCGCCATGCGCGACGCCGCACACGGGCTGCTGGCCTCCGATGGGGTGCCGGTGACGGTCTGCCGTGACAGTCCCGGCTTCATCGCCCAGCGCATCGTGGCCATGATCGTCAACATCGGTTGTTCGATAGCGCAAAGCCGCACCGCGCAGCCCGCCGACATCGACAAGGCCGTCACCCTGGGCCTGAACTACCCGAACGGACCTTTGAAGTTCGGCGATGTCGTCGGCACCGAAAACATCTATCGCGTACTGGTCAACATGAACGACATTTATGCCGACCCGCGTTACCGACCCAACATCTGGTTAACGCGCCGCGCCAAGCTGGGCGTATCGCTGCTGACCCCCGAACCCTGATCATCTGAGAGGAAACATCATGCTCGACGCTTATATCTACGAAGGACTGCGCACCCCGTTCGGCCGCCATGGTGGGACGCTGGCAAAGGTTCGCCCCGATGACCTGCTGGCTGACGTCATGAAAAACGTGATGGCCAAATCCAAATTCAAAGTGGAGCAGGTCGAGGACATAGTCATGGGCTGCGGCAACCAGAGTGGTGAAGACAGCCGCTGTGTGGCACGCCATGCCAGCCTCGCGGCGGGTTTCCCGATTGAAATCCCCGGCACCGTCCTGCAGCGCAACTGCGCCAGTGGCCTGGGTGCCCTGGCCCACGCCGCGCATTCGATCACTGCGGGCGAGGGTGATGTGTTTATCGTTGGCGGCGTCGAGAGCATGAGTCGTTCGCCGATCATCATCAGCCGCGCCGAAAACCCATTCGATCGCGGCATCAGGATGGCCGACACCACCATCGGCCCGCGCTTCTCCAATCCGAAGCTGGCCAAACAGTTTGGTGACCATCAGATGCCGCAGACCGCCGACAATCTGGCGCGCGAATACGGCATCACCCGCGAACAGGCCGATACATTTGCTGCAGCATCACAGCAGAAATTCGCACTGGCCAAAGGCGAGGGCTTCTTTGCCGGTGAAATCTCACCGGTCGAAATGCCGGCAAGCCGCAAAGGCCCGGTGCCTGCAGTGGCCGAGGACGAACATCCGCGTCCCGGTACCGAAATCGCTGCCCTGGCCAAGATGAAGACTCTCTATGAAGGCGGTGTGACC
>JBBKXO010000226.1:0-2895 GCA_037969525.1 Burkholderiales bacterium
ATCGGCGTTCCAACCGAGGAAATACAGTTGCGCCGTGCCGCGCCGCAGCTTGTCCTGCAGGCGGTTGAAATCCGTGGCGCGGATCACCAGTTGCACTCCCAGTTTCCCCAGCTGACGGACATACCAGTCGAGGCGCGCCTTGCTGTCAGCGCCACTGGAGGTGGTGTCCAGATGCAGCAGCAGCGGCTGCCCGGTCTTGGCATCACGGCCATCGGGATAACCGGCCTCGGCCAGCAGCTGGCGCGCCTGCACTATGGTTTTACGCTGCGGCCGGCCGCTGCGCCATTCATAAACGTAGGGATTGATGCCTTCGGCGTCTGCTTCGCGAAAGCCAAATATCCCTGGCGGAATCGGGCCATGCGCCGGCACGCCGCGGCCGTTGCGGAATATCGAGACGAACTCTTCCTGATCAACCACGATTGAAATCGCCAGCCGCAGCTTGCGTGCGCGTTCGCTGCTTCCGGCCTCAGTATCACCAACGACCGGATCGCGCATGTTGAAACCGAGATAAAACACGCTGGTCGCCAGTGAAGTCTGCAGGCGGATGCCACGTCGGGCCATGTCTTCCGACAGCGTGACATCACCCTGCCCCGAATACTGCACCGCCTGGTCAAAGGTATCGGAGGCGATGCCGGACGCATCATAGTAACCCTGCAGGAATTTGTTCCAGTACGGGATCTGCTCTTTTTCCAGGCTGAATACCACCTTGTCGATGAACGGCAGGGGCTTGCCGGCATCAGCCAGCAGGCCCGCTGCAGCATCATTCGGTTCACCGGCATCCGGATAGATCTCGCCCCGATAATGGGGATTGCGCTCGAGCACCATCTGCCGGTTCGGGTTGTTTACGGTCAGCATGTACGGTCCGCTGCCGATGGGATACCAGTCCAGCGTAATATTTTTTTGCGCCATGCCAGGCTGGTCATAAAAACGGTCGGCTTCGGGCGGCACCGGCGCGAAAAACGGCATCGCCAGCCAGTAGGAAAACTGGGGATATTTGCCGCGGACGCGCACGACATAAGTGTGGCGGTCGATGACCCGCGCACCCTCCAGTGCATACTGGGTCAGGTCTATTGCGGCGCGCTGCGGCAGCGGCGCCGCCACTTTCGCGAGCATCTCCGAAAATTCCTTCAGGCCTACGACATAGTCTGTCATCAGCTGCAGGATGGGGGAATGCAGCCGCGGATGGGCGAGTCGCTTGATCTGGTGCACATAATCCGCGGCCACCAGCTCGCGGGTGCCGTTGTGCTTGAAATCAGCGAGTGTATTGATGCCGCGCAGATCGGCCGGCGTCAGCGCGTGATAGCGCGGTTTTCCCGCCGCATCCACCGCCAGTGCCGGATGCGGCTGGTAGCGTACGCCCTGCTTGACGTGGATGACATATTCGCTGAATGCCACCCGTTCCGCCGGCGCATTGTCTGGCAGCGGTTTGCCGGCGGCATCGAGATATAACGGTCGCGGTACCGTTTCGGCTCCAAAAGGAATCAGTTCGTACGGTCGCTTCAGGTAGTGGTACTGCAGTGGCGGCTGGTAAATGTTGGCGATGAAGGCATATTCGTTCTCGGCATAGGACTGCACCGGATCGAGATGCTTGGGACGCTCTGAAAACGAGGTGTAAAGCGTATTTTCTCCGGCCGCATCAGCCGGATAGGGATCATTCCACGCCGCTCCACCGCAACCCGCGGTGAACGCCAGTATCAGCAGTGCAATTCCATGCCGTTGGGAGAACATCGCGGGCCAGTGTAGCCGATATTGGCACCAGCATCTTATGGTTATAATCAAGTGCTGACTGCTACACATCACCTGTAGTGCACCTCAATCTCAGGGAGTACCATGGCGTTCCTGCAAGACAAGAAAATCCTCATCACCGGCCTGCTGTCGAACCGCTCGATTGCCTACGGCATCGCCAAGGCCGCCAATCGCGAAGGCGCCCAGCTCGCATTCACCTACCAGGGTGCAGACATCAAGGACCGCGTCATCAAACTCGCCGCGGAATTCGGCACGGTACCGGTACTGCCCTGTGACGTCTCCAAGGACGACGAGATCGCGGCACTGTTTGCCAGCCTGCACAGCGAATGGGGCGGTCTGGACGGGTTGCTGCACTCCATTGCCTATGCACCGCGCGAAGCGCTGAAAGGGGAATTTCTCGACGGCCTGACGCGCGAAGCCTTTAATACGGCCCATGACATCAGCAGCTACAGCTTTGCCGCGCTGGCCAAGGGCGCCCTGCCGCTAATGGCTGGCAGACACGGCGCCATGCTGTCGCTGACCTATCTGGGCGCAGTGCGCACCGTTCCGCATTACAACGTAATGGGACTGGCCAAGGCCAGCCTCGAAGCCTGCGTGCGTTACCTTGCCACCAACCTCGGCCCGCAGGGCATCCGCGTCAATGGCATCTCGGCAGGTCCGATCAAGACGCTGGCTGCGGCTGGTATCGGCGGATTCGGAAAAATCCTGAAATTCGTCGAGGAGAATGCGCCGCTCCGGCGCAATGTGACCACCGATGATGTAGGCAACGCGGCGGCGTTTCTGCTCTCTGATCTGGCCGCGGGCATCACCGGGGAGATTACCTACGTCGACTGCGGTTTCAGCACCGTCGTCGGCGGCATGCGCGGAGAGTAAAGGAACAAAAAACCCGGCACCGCCTGCGGTTACCGGGTTTACGCTATCACTTATAACTGCCGCTGCTTTTTAGGTCCCGGCCGCCTTTGCCGGGTGATCCTGATTTTTAGGTCCCGGCCGCTTTTGCTGGGTAGTCCTGATTCTGCCGGCTTAACCTACTTCTTCTCGATAGCGTCCTTGCGGATCTTGATTTCGGTGCTCTGCTTCAGGCTGGCCAGGTAGGCTGAGAGTTCAGCCTGACTGGAAACCTGGCGCAAGGTCTGCGCAATGGCATTC
>JBBKXO010000227.1:0-3407 GCA_037969525.1 Burkholderiales bacterium
ATGATGCCCAAAGTGGTGGAAGCGATCCAGCAAACTGCGACCACACAAAGCATCGGCGATGGCAAAATTTTCGTGCTCGACCTCGCTTCGACCACGCGCATCCGCACCGGTGAAACCGACGAGACCGCTCTGTGACCCGCCTTTCGAGCGGCGCTTCCGGACACACTCACGAAGACAGGGGTATTCCCATGACATTGAAGATTTTCGGCAGCATGGCTTTGGTTGGCTCGGCGATGCTGGCAAGCACTACGGCCTTCGCACAGGAGGCCGCCGAGGTGGCCGCAGCCGTTCCCAACCCCGGCAACAATGCCTGGATGATGACCGCGACTATCCTCGTCCTGCTTATGATTATTCCGGGCCTTACGTTGTTTTACGGCGGCCTGACCCGCTCCAAGAACATGTTGTCCACCATGACCCAGATCGGCGCGACCGCATCGTTGGCGATGCTCATCTGGGTGATGTGGGGATATTCGCTGGCGTTTGGCGATACCGCCTATGAAGGCGTGCTCGGCCTATTCGTGAGCGGGGGGAGCTTGTTCCTCGCAGGGACCGATGCCAGCAGCATTGCAGCCACCTTCACCGACGAAGTTATCAGCAAATACGTCTTCATCAGCTTCCAGATGACCTTTGCGGCGATTACTGCCGCGCTGATTTTGGGCGCTACGGCGGAACGGATGAAATTCAGCGCCGTGATGCTGTTTGTGCCGCTGTGGCTGACTATCGTCTACTTCCCCATCGCGCACATGGTTTGGGCAGGTGGCGGCCTGATGTTCGAAGACGGCGCTCTCGATTTCGCGGGCGGCACCGTGGTGCATATCAACGCCGGTGTTTCGGGACTGGTGCTCGCGTATCTTCTTGGCAAGCGCCGGGGCTATCCCGAAGAGCAGATGCCGCCCCACTCGATGACGATGACGATGATCGGCACTGGATTGCTGTGGGTCGGTTGGTTCGGCTTCAATGCCGGTTCCGCGCTCGAGGCAGACGGTTCGGCCGGTCTTGCGATGATCAACACCTTCGTTGCCACTGCCGCTGGCGGTCTGGCGTGGATGGTGATCGAGCGGGTGGCGGGCCACAAGGGCTCTGCGCTGGGCTTCTGCTCGGGTGTAATCGCAGGGCTTGTCGCTGTGACGCCAGCGGCTGGCAATTCCGGCCCGTTCGGCGCTATCCTGCTCGGCATCCTGTCGTCGCTGGTCTGCTACTTCGCGGTCTCAAAGCTCAAGCACAAATTCGGCTATGACGATTCGCTCGATGCTTTCGGCATTCACGGGATCGGCGGCATGGTCGGCGCTATCGGCACCGCCGTCGTTTACCAGTCATTCCTCGGCGGACCAGGCGACGGTTCGGTCGCCACCGGCGTTCAGCTCTGGATCCAGATCAAGAGCGTTCTCATCACCATCGTCTGGGCAGGCCTCGGAACGCTTGTGGCCGGTCTTGTGACCAAGGCACTGGTCGGTCTGCGGGTTCCGGAAGAAGCTGAAATCGAAGGGCTCGACATCTCCGAACACGGAGAGCGCGCCTACAATTGACACCAGCGTTTGGCGGGGCCGGGAACTTTCTCTTCTCTCTCACTCCCGATCCCGCCTCACATCGTTCCTCCTGCGAACGTACAACTTGAATGGGCCGGGGCTGCATGCTCCGGCCCCTTTTTTATGCAGTTTTGGGTTGCCAGCCGGGGTCAATGCGCCGCACTAAGTCGCGGGTCCGGCCAAGAGGCCGGCTACAGGGAGAGCCCGAGATGAAGTTCGTCGTCGCCATCATCAAGCCACACAAGCTGGAAGACGTGCGAGAGGCGCTCAACGCCATCGGGGTTTCTGGCATGACCATATGCGAGGCGAAGGGGTTCGGTAGGCAAAAGGGTCAGACCGAGATTTATCGCGGGGCCGAATATGCGGTGAATATGCTGCCCAAAGTGCGGCTGGAAATCGCCGCGAGCGATGATCTTGCGCCGCAAATCGTGGAAACAATACGCTCCTCGGCCAACAATGGTCAGATCGGCGATGGCAAGATTTTCGTCCTGGAACTCGCTTCGGCTACGCGCATACGCACCGGCGAAGAGGGCGAGCTGGCGCTTTAATTCGCGGATGTAAACAGGTTCATAACATAGGCTCGAAGTTCGCTCGCCGCCGCCGGATGGCGTATGCGCCGGACAAGGTATGGGTTTTAGCGGGAGAATGGCTTTGCGATATTGGGTAATGGGCGTCAGCCTTTTCGCGGCGATGATCGCCTCACCTGCCATGGCGCAGGACGAACCAGTCAATCGCGGGCCATATATTGGCGTGGATGTAGGCGTGGTTTTGCCCGACGATTACTCAACCGATATCGGTAGATTCCAGAAAGATGCGCGTACCTCCAACGATTTAGGCTGGGAAGCGGCGGCATTGCTGGGTTACGATTGGGGCCGTTTCCGCACCGAGATCGAAGGCAGTCATCGCACCTGGGGCGCGGATGAGATTACGTCCGCGCAGGCAGGTATTCCGCAATCAGCCACGACCACGGCCACTGGCACATTGGATTACGCTGGTGATATTGCGCTGACATCGGTGATGGCCAACGCACTTGTCGATTTCGGCGACGAAGACGGCGTGCAGTTCTCACTCGGCGCAGGTGCGGGACGCACTTGGATGGATATCGATACGAGCGCGGCACCCGGCGGGTTCCCCTATCTGGACACAAGCGACAGCGAATGGGCGTGGCAAGGAATAGCGCAAGTGCGCGTGCCCGTAAGCGACCGTGTCGATGTGGGTTTGAAGTACCGCTATTTTAGCACGCTGGAATTTGAGGTTGAAGATTCGCAGGGCAGGCTCGCCGATTTCGAAGTCGCGTCGCACTCGGCTTCGCTGAGCCTAATGGTGATGCTGGGCAGGCGTGCTGCTCCGCCTCCGCCGCCGCCGGTAATTGCGGCAGCTCCAGCGCCCTTCGTTCCGCCACCACCTCCACCGCCGCTGGTTTCGCCGTGCAATTACGGACCATACATCGTGTTTTTCGCGTTTGATCAGGCGGATATCACCCCCGAAGCCGCGGCCGTGCTCAACAGCGCGGTCACTGCTTATGGCAATTGCGGCTCGGCAAGCATTATGCTGGCAGGGCATGCAGATCGCTCCGGACCGCAAACATACAATGTGCGGCTCTCCGAGCGGCGCAATGCTGCTGTGCAAGCCTATCTGTCTGGCCGCGGCATTCCTGCCACGCGCATTTCGGCAGAGGCATTCGGTGAGAGAATGCCGCGTGTCGCCACGGCGGATGGTGTTCGCGAGCCGCAGAACCGCCGGGTCGAAGTGACCTTCGGGCCGGGCTCAGGAAACTAGTTTTCCTGACGCTCTGCCGCGTTGTTCCACCGCTCACGGATCATGTCTGACGTTTCGCGGCTGCCGTCATGGCTCCAGCCCGGCTCGCGCCACAGGTAGGAT
>JBBKXO010000228.1:0-2559 GCA_037969525.1 Burkholderiales bacterium
GAAGACCTCGAGTGGAAGGGCATGAATGGATTCAGTCGAGCAGATTTTGACGTGCTGACCCATGTCGACCACGACGCCTGGCGCGCCGAGCTCAAGGACCATGACGAACTGTTCGGCAAATTGAAGTCGCGCCTGCCCGCCGAAATGACCGCACAGCGGCAGGTGCTGGAGAAGGCGTTATAAGCCGCCGTCCCGACATTAAGTCTGCAACAGCAACGGCGACCGCGCAGATGCGCGGCCGCCGTATTATTTTTTACTAAGGAGAAACGCCAATGGCAAAGCCGAATTACGGATTCGCAAAGCGGCAGCGGGAACTGGCCAAGAAACAGAAAAAGGAAGAGAAGCGGCTGCGCAAGACGGCAGACGATACGCCTGCAGCCGATGATGGCATGCAGACCGCCGAAGGCTATGCCGTACCGGCGCCTGCGGATCCGCTGAACGAGCCGCCGCAGCAATAGGCTGAGGCAGCGCCAGGGCACAGCGGGCGCCTGCCACAGTAGACAAGGATACGGAATGGACTATCGCTGCCCGCTGTGCAAGGGAGACCTTTCACGAAGGAAATTCAGCCGCGCCGTAGTGGCGCGCATGGAAATCGACTGCCACCACTGCAAGGGTCGTATCCAGCTGAATGTGCATCGCGCGGAAACCGGCATCATCTTTTTCCATTTCACGGCGTTCGCCATACTCGCCGCGTGCGCCTATTTTCTGAACATCCAGAGCCTGGCGTTGTATGCGCTGGGCGCCGCCATGGTGGGCGTGGTGCTGTTGTCGGTGTTCGAACAGGTTTACCTGAAATCCTGGCCGCGTTATGCGGTGATTCCGCCGAAGCCTGCGTATCGGCATGAATGAAACCAGACAACCATTGCCGGCAGAGGCCGTCGCGGCGCTGGAGTCCGGCAGCAAGATCGAGGCGATCAAGATTGTGCGCATCGCCCGCAGCGTGGGGCTCAAGGAAGCCAAGGATATCGTCGAGCAGTTCATCGAGGTCAGCCCGGGCGTCAAAAGCCGCATGGCGGCCCAAACGGAAAGCAACGGGCTGCGCTGGCTGTTCATCATCATTGCGCTGGGCATGATCGGCTATTTTATTTTCAGCCGCGGATAAAGTGCTGCCCGGGCGTGATGTGCAACGCATCCGTCGTATCACCATGGTTTATTTTCGTCTATGCTGTTTATGGTTTCTCGCGCAGCGGTCCAGATCATGAGATGACGATCCGCGCGTAACTGGCGCCGCCGCCGCACTGCGGCGCATCACTGCAACCATGATGGAGCAGATATGCCCGCGAAGCGCCCCAACATCATCCTGATCACCTCCGACCAGCAGCGCGCTGATTGCAACGGTTTCGAAAACCCGAACATCAAGACGCCGCACATAGACTCGCTGGCGCGTGACGGTACGCGTTTCTCTGCATGCATGACGCCCAACCTGGTGTGCCAGCCCTCCCGCGCATCCATCCTCACCGGCCTGCTGCCGCTGACTCACGGCGTGTGGGACAACGGCGTTGATCTCGATCCGCGCGTGGGCGCACAGGGTTTTGCCGGTACGCTGGCCCGTGCCGGTTATCGCAGCGCATTCATCGGCAAGGCGCATTTCTCGACCAAGTCGACGTTCGCGGCTACCGGCACGCCGGAGTGCAACAAGAGTCAGGCCAAGTACGGCCCGGACTGGTACGGCCCGTACATGGGCTTTGACTACGCGGAACTCACCGTGCTTGGCCACACCCACCGTACGCGACCGTTGGATCGTCCGCCGATGGGCCATTACGAACGCTGGTTCATCGCGCGCGGCAAGGACGAAGAGGCCTACAAGATATGGGCCCAGTCGTCGCGCCCCGATAGCGGTGCCGCGCAGACCTGGAATTCGGCATTACCGGTGGCATGGCACAGCAGCACCTGGACGGCTGACCGCACCATCGACCTGCTCACCCATCACGACAAACAGAAGCCGCTGGCCATGTGGGTGTCGTTCCCCGATCCGCACCATCCGTTCGACTGCCCGGAGCCGTGGAGCCAGATGTACGACCCGAAGAGCATAAAGCTGCCCAAGCACCGGACGATGGACCTCGAGCGCCGGCCGTGGTGGCACAAGGCCCAGCTCGAAGGCGTGCCGCAACTGGCCGATCCGGAAATGCGCAAATTCCGCGCCGAGGGCTCGCGCGTGCCGGTACAGACCGATGCCCAGCTCGCAGAAATGACTTCGAATTACTACGGCATGATTTCGCTGATCGATCACAACGTCGGCCGCATCCTCAACGCGCTGGACGACCTGGGTTACGCCGAAGACACGCTGATCGTCTACAGTACCGATCACGGCGACATGCTGGGCAACCACGGTTTGTATCTGAAGGGGCCGACGCCCTATGAAGACCTGATGCGCGTGACCATGGTCGCGCGCGGCCCCGGCGTGAAGGCCAACCAGGTGGTGACCGAGCCGGTGTCTACGCTGGACCTGGCGGCGACTTTCTACGATGCCGCCGGGGTGTCGTCTCCCAACGCACTGCAGGGCCGCAGCCTGAAAGACCTGCTGGCGGGAAAATCCGCGCCGCGCGATGCCGCGTACAG
>JBBKXO010000229.1:0-2891 GCA_037969525.1 Burkholderiales bacterium
AGATAATTCGGCGCGATCACCGGATAAGCGCGCGGATCGGCAGACATGATGCGCACATGGCCGCGCGACGTCGGCCTGAGGTTGCACACACTGGCGGTGAATGCCGGAAACTTGTGCGGCGGCACGCCAAAGCGGTCCAGTGATATCGGCTGCACGTGGTATTCGACATTGGCCGTCGCCTGTGACGGATCGGACTTGGCAAACGCCCCTACCTGCGATGGCGGCATGGTCAAGGGCCCCGTGCGTTTGAACGCATATTCCAGTGCCATTTTCGCCTTGGCCCACCATGAATCGAGCATGGTGTTCAGCGTCAGCGCATCGCTGCTGATGCGGAACGACATCCGTAACTGCAGATGATCCTGCAGGTTCTCACCCACCGGCAGTTCATGCACCAGCGGGATGCCTTGCTGCTGTAACAATGCGCCGGGGCCTATGCAAGAGAGTTGCAGTATCTGCGGACTGCCGATGGCACCCGCCGACAGTATGGACACGCGCCGCGCCGCGGCAAAACATTCCGTGTTGCCCTGAAAATATTCCACACCGGTCACGCGCCGACCTTCCATCCGCAACTTCTTCACCAGCGCGCCGGTAATCACTTTCAGATTCGGTCGCGCCATTGCTGGCCGCAGGAATGCCTTGGCCGCACTCCAGCGCACGCCGTTCTTCTGCGTCACCTCGAAGCGCGACACGCCTTCGTTGTCGCCGCGATTAAAATCCTCGGTCTCCGGGATGCCTGTTTCCACCGCCGCTGCCTTGAAGGCTTCGAGGATGTCCCAGCGCGTACGCGGCGTCTCGATGCGCAGTTCACCGCCAGCGCCGTGCTTCTCGTCACCACCGCGCCAGTGGTCTTCGACATCCATGAACGTCGGCAGCACATGCTGCCACGCCCAGCTGCTGTCGCCGGTCAGCTGCGCCCATTCATCGTAATCACGCGCCTGGCCGCGCAGATAGAGCATGGCGTTGATCGACGATGAACCACCGATGACACGGCCGCGCGGATAGTTAATGACGCGGCCATTGAGCCCCGCTTCGGGCACGGTCTGGTAACACCAGTCAGTGCGCGGATTGCCGATGCAATACAGATAACCGACGGGGATATGTATCCAGTGCCAGTTGTCCTGCCCGCCCGCCTCCAGCAGCAGCACCGACACCTCAGGATCAGCCGACAGCCGGTTGGCCAGCACGCAGCCCGCGCTGCCCGCACCGACGATCACATAATCAAAAGTGGCAAAGTCTTGCGACATTTATAAATATCAATTAAATCAACATGTTACATCAGTTACGCTTGGGTAGCGCAGGAGAGTAGTCTGAAATCGGCCGAGCGCCGCCAGGACAAGGAACGCGCGAGGCTCCGACGAGACATTACTTCTCGGTAAGGCGAGAAGGAACGCAGCGCGCGACGCAGTCATGGCAAGCGCAGGCATTTCAGACGCGCACTAATTTCTGCACGTTCCAGTTCAGGGTGTCTGCCACATAGATGTTGTCCTGCGCATCGAGCGCCAGATAATGCGCTTCGCCATAACAGTTGGGCCCCTTGCCCTGGCCGCCGGTGGCCGCCAGCAAATTCAAATCCATGTCGAGTTTCATGATCCTGCCGGTGTGGCCATGCGCCATCATGATGTGCTTCTGGTCGCTGCACCACGCCAGCCCGCAGGGTGTGCCCGGATGCTGCTTCTCGCGCAGGAATTTGCCGTCGGCATCGAACACCTGGATGCGCTGGTTGGAACGGTCGGCGATATACACCAGGCCTTTGCGATCGACGATCACCGCATGCGGCTGGTTGAATTCACCCGGCGCCTTGCCGTCGCCGCCCCAGGTCGTCAAAAACGCACCGTCGGCGTCAAACTTGATCACCCGCGACTCACCCTTGCCGTGGCCCTGGGTCACGTAAAACTCGCCCTTCGCGCCGAACGCGATGTCGTTGGGTTCATGAAAACAGCGCAGATGCCCCGCCTGGTGCCAGTCGGTGGCGCGGCCCTTCACGCCCAGCACCATCAGGATGCGGCCCTCGGCATTCATCTTGACGACGATGTGGGCCACGGTGTCGGTGACCCAGATGTTGCCCTCTGCATCCAGCCTGAGGCCGTGCGGATTGTCGAACACGCCGCGGCCCAGCGAACGCAGATACATGCCCTGCGGGTTGAATTCCATCAGTGCATGTTCACTGCGGGTAAAGATCAGGATGTTGCCGTTGGCACGCACCGCGACAGCCGAGCACGGACCGGTGTTCACGCCCTCCGGCAAGGTGAAAATGTCCGGCACCACGCGGTAACCGAGATCAGGAACGTTCTGTGCAACGGGTATGGTGGCAGCCTGCGCCATGGGCCTCTCCTCGGGATGCAATGTGACGAACGCCGCGTCTGTGCGCGGCGGGGGGGTATGTCCGCAAGAATACCGCGGAATCCGGGCAGGCGGTGGTCGCAGCAGGACCGATCAACATGTGGGCGCAGGCATCGGCTCCGGGCGCTGCAACACGCTATTCCGAAGTGCTGTTATGGCGCGAATTCAGCGCTAGAATGCGCACGTCCAGTTCATCATTCCACATCACACTCAACAGATCGGAGCCGCCATGCGTACATTGTCAAAGGGTCAGCGTTTGGGAATCGCAGTTGCAGGCATTCTGTGTCTCGGAACACTTACCCTGCCGGCCTCCGCGCAGACCATGAAGCCCGGATTATGGGAAATGACCAACAAGATGGGCGGCGATTCCGGCGCCAAAATGGCCGCCGCCCAGGCCGAAATGCAACAACAGTTGGCCTCCATGCCGCCGGAACAGCGCAAGATGGTGCAGGACATGATGGCCAAGCAAGGCGTGGGCATGGGCAGCGGCGGCGGCGCCATGGCCGTCCGCACCTGCGTCACCAAGGAAATGGCCGCCCGCAACCAGGCCC
>JBBKXO010000230.1:0-3786 GCA_037969525.1 Burkholderiales bacterium
CTCCAGCAGCTTTGGAAACGGCGTGCCGAGCTTCACTTCGAAATTGCCGGGACGCGCAACGTCGCCTGACACCGAAAAAAGCTTGGTGCCGCCGTTGTTGGGACGGCCGAGGTTGAGGAAGGCCTCGCCGCCGTTGACAATGATCCACGGCACCGCGGCAAAGGTCTCGGTGTTGTTGATAGTGGTCGGCTTGCCGTAGAGCCCGAAACTTGCCGGAAATGGCGGCTTGAAACGCGGCAGCCCCTTCTTGCCTTCGAGGGACTCCAGCAGCGCGGTTTCCTCGCCACAGATGTAGGCACCATAACCGTGATGGGCGTGCAACTGGAAAGTAAAGTCGGTGCCGAGTATGCGGTCGCCAAGGTAACCGGCGGCGCGCGCCTCTTCCAGCGCCTCCTCAAACCGGTCGTAGACGTCCCACACCTCGCCGTGGATGTAGTTGTAACCCACGGTGATGCCCATCGCATAACCGCCGATGATCATGCCTTCGATCAGGCTGTGCGGGTTGTAACGCATGATGTCGCGGTCTTTGAATGTGCCCGGCTCGCCCTCGTCGGAATTGCACACCAGGTACTTCTGCCCCGTATATTTCTGGGGCATAAAACTCCACTTCAGTCCGGTCGGGAAACCGGCGCCGCCGCGCCCGCGCAGCGCGGATTTTTTCAGTTCGCTGATGATCTGATCGGGCGGAATTTTTTCGGCGAGGATTTTCTTCAACGCGGCATAACCACCGCGCGACTCGTAGTCCTTCAACCGCCAGTTGAGCCCGGTGACGCCTTTCATAATGACGGCGTCCGGTCCGAAAATGTCGCCTGCAAACGGCGGTACCGGCAAACCCGCGGGGTGTCCCATTATTTGCCCTCCGCTGATCTGAGGTCGCTGAGCAGCCGGTCGATTTTTTCCGGGCTCATCGCACACAGCATCCGCTTGTTGTTCTGCAACAGTACCGGCGCATCACCACAGGCCCCCATGCACTCGCCTTCCTTCAGCGTGAAACAGCCGTCGGGGGTGGTTTCACCATAACCGATGCCCAGGGATTTCTTCAGATGCTCGGCGGCCACGGTTGCGCCCTGCAATGCGCATGGCAGGTTGGTGCAGATCGTCAGCTTGTATTTGCCGACCGGCTTCATGTTGTACATGGTGTAGAAAGTCGCGACTTCATACACGGCGACCGGCGGCATGCCCAGGTACTGGGCCACGAAATCCATGGTTGCGGTGGACAGCCAACCCTTCTCGTCCTGCGCGATAGTCAGCGCCGCCATTACCGCCGACTGCTTTTCGGTCGGCGGATACTTGGCCACGGCCTTGTCGATTTGCGCCAGCGCTTCAGGCGACAGCATCATGGGCGCGTTCATCGGTCGCTCATCTGTCAATTTCCCCGAACACGATGTCCTGCGTGCCGATGATCGCCACAACGTCGGCAATCATGTGACCGCGGACCATTTCGTCGAGCGCCGAGAGATGCGCGAATCCCGGTGCGCGGATTTTCAGCCGGTACGGCTTGTTGGCGCCGTCGGACACCAGATAAATGCCGAACTCGCCCTTGGGATGCTCCACTGCCGCATAGGCTTCGCCTGGCGGCACATGCATGCCTTCGGTGAAGAGCTTGAAGTGATGGATCAGCTCTTCCATGTTGGTTTTCATGGCCACGCGCGATGGCGGCGCGACCTTGTGGCTATCCGCCATCACCGGCCCCGGATTCTTGCGCAGCCAGTCCACGCACTGGCAGATGATGCGATTGGACTGGCGCATTTCTTCCATGCGCACCAGATAGCGGTCGTAACAGTCACCGTTGACGCCCACCGGGATGTCGAAGTCCATCCGTTCATACACTTCATAAGGCTGCTTCTTGCGCAGGTCCCACTCGATGCCCGAGCCGCGCAGCATGGGGCCGGTAAAACCCAGCGACAGCGCGCGCTCCGGAGTCACCACACCTATGCCCACCGTACGCTGTTTCCAGATACGGTTGTCGGTCAGCAGCGTCTCATACTCGTCGACGTACGTCGGGAAGCGTTTCGTGAAATCTTCAATGAAATCGAGCAGTGAACCCTGGCGATTCTCATTCAGCTCCCTGGTTGCCGCGGCATTGTGGATGCGCGAGGCGGTGTACTGGGGCATGGTGTCGGGCAGATCGCGGTAAACGCCGCCCGGTCGGTAGTACGCCGCATGCATCCGCGCGCCGGAAACAGCCTCGTAACAGTCCATCAGGTCTTCGCGTTCACGGAAGGCATAAAGGAATATGGTCATTGCGCCGATATCGAGCCCGTGCGCACCCAGCCACAGCAGGTGATTCAGCAACCGTGTGATTTCGTCGAACATGACGCGTATGTACTGGGCGCGTTCGGGCACCTCGATGCCCAGCAGCTTCTCGATGGCCATCACATAAGCGTGTTCGTTGACCATCATCGATACGTAGTCCAGACGGTCCATATAGGGCACCGACTGGATAAAGGTCTTGTGTTCCGCCAGCTTCTCCGTCGCGCGGTGGAGCAGGCCGATATGCGGATCGGCGCGCTCGATGACTTCGCCGTCGAGCTCCAGCACCAAGCGCAGCACGCCGTGAGCCGCCGGATGCTGCGGCCCAAAGTTCATCGTATAGTTTTTAATTTCAGCCATGCTCAGCGAATCCCCGTCGAGGCATACACACCACGTACGGCGCGAACTTCTGTGCAGGCTAACCGGCGCGAGCCGGTTAAGCACCGCCGCACGGAGGGGCGGCCGGAGCTAAAGTTCATCGTATAGTTTTTGATCTCAGCCATTGGCCAGAACTCGCTGCAAAGCACACGCTACCGATACCGCTCCGAACTTCTGTGCAGGCTGACCTGCGTAGCAGGTCAAGCAACGCCGAACGGCGGTGCGGCCGGAGCTAAAGTTCATCGTGTAATTCTTGATTTCAGCCATTTAATACAATTCAGCCACAGAGAGCACAGAGGTCACAGAGCAAAAACTCGCAACACCCTCGGTTTTCGTCTCTCTCTGTGTTCTCTGTGTCCTCTGTGGCAAACGTTTTTCAGGAAATTCTTTCAACTCAACCCTTGCGGAATCCTTCCGAGTCCGCGTAATTCTCCTCGCGGACCAGGCGCGGCGTGATCACGCGTGGCTCGATGGTGACCGGCTGGTATATGACGCGCTTCTGTTCGGGGTCGTAACGCATTTCGACATTGCCCGACAACGGGAAATCCTTGCGGAAAGGGTGGCCGACAAATCCATAGTCGGTCAGCAAGCGGCGCAAATCCGGATGTCCGGTAAACATGATTCCGTACAGGTCGAAGGCCTCGCGTTCGTACCAGTTCGCCGATGACCACAGGCCGATGACGGACTCGACCACCGGGAAAGCATCGTCAGGCGCGAACACGCGCAGGCGCACTCGCTGGTTGTGTGTCAGGCTCAGCAAATGATAAACGATGGCAAAGCGGGCGCCCTTCCAGGCGCCCTCGCCAAAATCGCTGTAATCCACGCCGCAGAGATCGATCAGCTGCTCGAACTTCAATGCTGCGTCATCGCGCAGAATGGCGCCCGCGGCCAGCAGGTGCTCCGCCTTGACGACGCAGGTCACCTCGCCCAATGCTGCGTTTACGCTGACGATTTTTTCACCCAGCGCGGATTGCAGCGCATTGATCAGGGATTCAGTGTGGTTGGCCATGTGGGATGGTTTGGCGACTAGCGGGCGATGGTATTGGTGCGTTTGATCTTGTTCTGCAACTGGATGATGCCGTAGAGCAGCGCCTCGGCTGTCGGCGGACAGCCGGGCACATAGATATCCACCGGCACGATGCGATCACAGCCGCG
>JBBKXO010000231.1:0-10427 GCA_037969525.1 Burkholderiales bacterium
TGGTGGGACTGTTGATCGTGGTGCTGTTAATGGTGACGCAGCGCTATCGCGTGCAGTGGGACAGCGATCGGGGCAGCGCCGATCACGGCAAAAAAGCGCAGTTCGGCGGTGTGCCGCTGGTGTGGCGTCAGATCAACCTGCGCTGGATTTCACTGGTGGCGATGATTTTTTCCGGGATCCAGCGCTGCGTGTTGAGCTTTACGGTGATTTATCTGGTGGCGGAGGGCGGGTTTGGCCTGGTTGAAGCCGGCGTCATGCTGTCGGTGGTGCAGGTTGGCGGTTCTGCATCGCGCATCTGCTGGGGCTGGCTGGCCGATCGCCTGGGCAGCAGCCTGAGTGTGCTGTTGATTATTTGTCTGATCACCATAGCGTCTACGCTGACTCTGGTGTTTTTTGATGCCGGGTGGAATAAGTTGTTGATTTATTTGTTATTTTTTGTAATCGGCGCAGCGGCGGTGGGCTGGAACGGCGTATTTCATGCGGAAGCGGCGCGCCTGAGTCCGCCGGGCATGGCCAGCGTGGTGGCTGCGGGCACCACATTCTTCGTTTTCGGCGGTGTCTTGATCGGGCCGGCGGCGTTCGCAGCCGCTTACGGCAGCATAGGCAGCTACAGCAGTACGTTTCTGCTGGTGTCCGTTTCGGCAATGGTGGCACTGGCCTTGCTGATGCTGGCACGGCGGACGACGCAGCACCACGCATAACGGAAACATGATACAGCCTTCACCTACAGTGCCAAGTGCCGCACCTGCGCTTCCCCCGTCGCTGGTCGTGGTCGTGCTGACGACGATGGCGGTACAGATCTCTTCGGCAATGGGCATCGCCATTTTTCCGGTGCTGGCGCCGCAACTGGCGCAGATGCTCGGCGTGGATGCGTCCTGGGTCGGCTACCAGATCAGCCTGCTGTTTGGCGCAGCCATGCTGGTGTCCGGTTTTGTTGGTACCGTGGTGCTGCGCTGGGGTGCATGCCGCGCCATGCAGTGGGCCATGTGGATGAGCGCTGTTGGCATGCTCGCCGGCCTGGCCGGCCAGCTATGGCTGATGCCGGTGGCCGCGCTGTGCATAGGGGCCAGCAGTTCGCTGGCAGCTGCGGGTGCCGCGCATTTGCTGTTCCGCTTTGGTCCGTCCAAGCGGCGCAACCTGATATTTTCCATCAAGCAGACCGGTGTGCCGCTGGGCTGGGCGGCGATTGCGCTGGTGGCGCCGCTGCTGACAGTAGCGCTGGGTTGGCGCGCTTCGCTGTTGATGGTGCTGGCGTATGCGGTCGCCGGTGCGCTGCTGCTGGAGCGCTGGCGCAGCAGCTGGGACGATGACCGCGACCCGCATGCGGCGGGACGCACCAACCTGCTGACTGGCGTCATCGTACTGTGGCGCTACCCGACGCTGCGCTACCTGGGCATGTCGGCGTTTTTCTTCTCCTTTGTACAGCTTTGCCTGGGCGCCTTCACGGTCAACTTGCTGGTGCAGGAGGCCGGTTATGGTCTGGTTACTGCAGGAGTCTTGCTGTCGCTGGTGCAGATCGCAGGCGTGACCGGGCGACTGGTCTTCGGCTGGATCGCGGACCGTAGCTCCCAGGCCATCGCAGTGCTGATCGTGACCAGCCTGATTGCGGCTGCCGGTTGTGCGGCCAGTATGTTTATTTCCGGAAACTGGCCGGTGCCGGCACTGGCGGCCTTTTATGCGTTCTTCGGCATCGTCGCCTATGGCTGGAATGGTGTATTGCATGCGCAGATTGCCCGCCTCAGTCCGCCGGGCATGGTCAGCGTGGTGACCGGCGGCGCCATGGTGTGGATATTTGGCGGCATCCTTGTCGGCCCGGCGATGTTTGCGCTGGCTTATCGCTGGATCGGCAGTTATACAACGACCTTTGGTGTGTTGACCGTGGCGGCACTGATCAGCGCCGGATTGGCGGCCGCAGCCATGCGCGCGGAGCGTGCAGCATGAGTGCGGCGTATCCGATGAATACAGTGGTGGCTGTGGTGGCGGCGACCACCGCGGCGCAGGTGGCGGGGGCGATGGGTGCCGCGGTATTCCCGGTGATTGCGCCGGAACTTGCACGCACGCTCAATGTGGAAGCTTCACTGATCGGCTACCAGATGAGTTTGATCTATGGTGCCGCGATGATGGGCTCCATGTTGTTCACGTGGATGGTCGCTCGCTACGGCGGTTGCCGTACTACGCAGATCGGCTTGGCCTGCTGTGTTGTCGGACTGGCCGTCGGGTTTCATTCCAGCCTGCTTGCGCTGGCGGTAACCTCGGTATTCATCGGCGTCGCCATGAGCATCAATCTGCCGGCGGCGGCGCACCTGCTGTTCCGCTTCAGTCCGCCGCAGCATCGAAATTTCATATTCTCTCTGAAGCAGACCGGCGTGCCACTGGCCTGGGCGCTGATGGCGCTGATCGCACCGACGGTGACGCTGACCTGGGGCTGGCGCTGGGCGTTGGCGCTGGTGCTGCTGTCGGCAGTGGCAACGCTGCTGGCCATGCAGACGGTACGCAGTCGCTGGGATGATGACCGGCGGCCCGACCTGCCGGTGCAGGCGCGGGTGTTCGACGGGGTACTGCTGGTGTGGCGCATGCCGGCATTGCGCTGGCTGGGCGTTGCGGCATTCGGCATGGCGTTCGTGCAACTGTGTGTCAGCACCTTCACGGTCATCATGCTCGTTGGAGAGGGTGGGTATACGCTGATCGAGGCCGGGTTGATGCTGTCGGTGGCGCAAATCGCCGGTGTGCTGGGCCGCATCGCCTGGGGCTGGCTCGCAGACCGTATTGGTGACAGCCTGCGCGTGCTGCAATGGCTGACCGTCTGCATGTTGTTGTGCTGCATTGCCATCGCTTTTCTGCAGCCGGGCTGGCCGGTAGCCGTGACTGCAGTGCTGTACGCCGTGTTTGGTGCCACTGCGATCGGATGGAATGGACTGTACACCGCGGAAGTGGCGCGCCGCAGCCCGCCGGGACAGGTCAGCCTTACCACTGGCGGCGCGATGGTGTGGAACTTCGCAGGCATACTCGCCGGTCCGACGGCGTTTACGCTGGTCTACAAGCTCACAGGCAGCTACGCCTGGACATACGGTACCGTGGGGGTCATTGTGGTGATTACATTTGTGGCATTGCTCGTCGCACGACGCGCGCAGCGTGCGGGTGACGGCTGATGGAGCAGTTGAGCGTTTGGCAACTGGTGTTTTGCGGACTGGTGGTCACCGTTGCATTCGCGGTACGGGGCGGTGCCGGCTTCGGTGGCGGGGCCATCGCCGTGCCTCTGCTGGCGCTGGTGTTCCCGGTGCAGGTTACGGTGCCAGTGGTCACGGTGCTCAACATGCTGTCATCGATCGGCCACGGCGCAGCTGACTGGCGCAACATAGTATGGCGCGAAATCTGGCGCATCCTGCCCGGCAGCCTGCTGGGTGTGTTCATTGGTTTATACCTGCTGACGCTGTTTGATCCGCAGCCGCTGGGGAAGGCGCTGGGCGTATTCGTCGTGCTCTACGCGATATACGTGATGGTCATGGCGGGCCGCGTGTTGCAGATACCACAGCGCTGGATGCTTGCTGTGGCGGTGGTCACCAGCACTGCGGCAGGCATAGTCGGATCGCTGTTCGGCGGGGCGGCGGGGCCCATTTACGTGATTTATCTGAATGCCGCGCGACTCGGCAAGGATGCGTTTCGAGTGACGATCACCACGGTCATGCTGTTCCAGGGGCTGACCCGCATGGCGGGTTACGCGGCTCTGGGATTTTATGACGGCACCACGCTGACCCTGCTGATGGCGGCACTGCCGATGATGATCGTCGGTTCATTGCTGGGTGCGCGGGTGATCCGCCGTTTTGATGCCGTGTTGTTCAACCGCGCGGTCGCCGCTGTGCTGCTGGTCAGTGGTGCCGCGCTGATCTTCAAATAACCCCATGGCTGGATTGACCGGGTTTGAGCTGACGTGGATTGCGGCGGTATTTTTCTTCGCCTTTGTCGTGCGCGGCATGACCGGATTCGGGGCGGGCATGATTGCAGTGCCCCTGCTGGCCTTTGTGATTCCGCTGCAGCTGGCGGTTCCGTTGTGCAGTCTGCTGGCGTTCATGCTTTTCATTGTGCTGGTCATCCGCGACCGGCATCTGGTGGTTTGGTCTGAACTGAAACTGCTGATACCACCGACCATAGTCGGGGCGCTGGTCGGGTTATGGTTGTTTTCCATACTGGACAACCGCATGCTGGTCATCATGCTGGGTGTGTTCCTGGTGCTCTACGCGGGTTACATGCTCGTTGTCAGTGCGCTGGGGTTGCCGCAATTGCGCTGCTCGCAACGCTGGTCTCTGCCCGCTGGATTTATCGGCAGCTTCTTTGACACGTTGTTCGGGGGCGGCGGGGGTACGCTGGTGGTGATTTACATCAATGCGCGCGGCATCGGACGCGCGGGTTTTCGCGCGACAGTGGCGGCGTTATGGTTTGTCGAGATGATTGCGCGTATCGGCGGCTATGCGTGGGCCGGTTTTTACGATGCGTCGACGCTGCTGCTGTTTGTGGTACTGCTGCCGCTGGTATGGGCTGGCACGGTGACCGGCGAACGCCTTGGCAACAGGTTCGACAGTGAGACCTACGCCAGAATACTGGCGGTGCTGCTGCTGGTCAGCGGCGTAAGTCTGCTGTCAAAGTAAAGCAGGCCGAACGCACAGCTGCGGTCAAAAACTCAACGCAGGAAAATAACGATTGGAAATACGGCTGCTGCAACCGCCAGCACCAACCACTCCAGCCGATTGCGCTTCAGCCATCCGGTGAAGTGCAGTATCAGCACGATGACTGCGATTCCATAAAACGCGTAAAAAGCCATTTGATATTCCCCTGTAATTTTTCACTGAAGGATATACGAATTCGACACGAGCTGCCATGTTGAAGCTGGTGCCTATGTGTGGCTGATGTACTACCGGTTGGCTGAGGAAAAGAGGCAATTTGTCACACTATTGCCCAACTGCCGGAAGAGTCCAGAGCAAAGCTATCGATAGTCCCCCATTGCCGCGAGTGCTGCTGGTCAGGTGAATTCCCCCTGAGCTTGAGTGCCGAACGCTACCTTTTGTCATGGCAATGCTGCATGCCAGCCCCGGATGCTGAATAGGGAGGTAAATCGCGCTGCGCTGCGTCGCTGCTAGATCAGGATGACTGCTATAACTAGTTGTTTTTAAACATATTTATATCTTGGAACTGGCGTAATTGCAGGGCTGAATGGCGAACAACTACAGGTAGTTGCGTAGAATTTCTCACGATCCGTGACAGATAGTGTTGCCAACACTATGATTTGCAGAGCAAAATAACCCATCCAATGGTTGCAATCTAGCCTGACTCGCGCGGGAGGACAGTGTGGCACGCATCGCAGTATTTAATCAGAAAGGCGGCGTCGGCAAGACCACGACGACGCTCAATCTTGCCGGTCTGCTTGCCCGGCGCGACACCGACCCCCTGGTCCTGGATCTGGATCCGCAGGCGCATCTGACCTGTGTCTGCGGCATTTCAGTGCCACGTCCCGAAGCCAGTCTGTACGGTTTGTATGCGCATGGGGCGCCGCTGTCTTCACTGACATTTGGCACGAGCATGGGCTGGAAACTGGTGCCGTCGCATATCGAATTGTCAAAAGTCGACTCGCAATTCGGCAAGGGGCCTGCGGTACTCAGTCGACTCGCCACTGCGCTGGATCGCGAGCCGGCGGGGCGTCCTGTGCTGATGGATGCCTGCCCGATGCTTGGCGTGCTGTCGCTGAGCAGTGTGTTTGCTGCAGACGGGGTGATTATCCCGATTTCCACCGACTATCTGGCGATGAAGGGTGCCGTGCAGATGGAGCGCACGCTGAAGGCGCTGGAACAGGTGTTGAAGCGGCGTGTGCCGCGACGTTATCTGATTACACGTTATGACGCGCGACGCAAAATGTCAGTCGATATCGAGAATCAGTTGCGAGAGCGCTATGGAGCCGAGGTGTGCGCCACGCGCATAGCAGAGAATGTCAGTCTGGCCGAAAGCCCGGCTTCCAACCAGGACGTGTTTCAACATGCGCCGGACAGCCGGGGCGCGAGAAACTACACAGATTTGCTGGAGGAACTGATTGCCACGGAATTTATCTGCCTGGCTGAGAACAAATCGCAGGCGCCTGCACGGATTCCACCGCAGGGGGCGCGTACAGCGCTGACCAAACAGTACGATGTACAGACGCAACGCCAAGTTGCCACAAGCCTGCGGCTGGTTCAGGGGCGTCGCAGCGGCGATTGAGGTGTCCCCGCTGTTGAGGAACGGGGTTAGCGGATGTCGTCCTGTTTGCTGATCAGGGAAATCATCCCTTCCAGATCCACCCCGTCGCCGCGGGCATCCGGAGTCAATTCGTTACATTCCAGAATTTCGCAGTTCCGGTAGATTTGGTTGATTCGTTTATCGGCATCTTCCCGGGTGCGCGCCTGCACGGTCAGATTTTCGACGACCATGCCGCCCCGGGTTTTGATTCTGAATCCGTACTTTTTCAGGTCTGCCATGTTCGCCCACCTTCGCGCCAGGTTCAGGATTCGTCTGGCCGCAGTTCTTTTCTGAAACGTTTGAAATTCTGCACGTAATGATCGGCGATGCTGTTGATGCGTTCGATCTGTTCCTGCGACAACTGGCGCACTACCTTGCCCGGAGCGCCGAGTACCAGTGAACCGTCGGGAATTTCCTTGCCTTCGCCGATGAAAGCGCCGGCGCCTATCAGGCAATTCTTGCCGATTTTCGCACCGTTAAGGATGACCGCCTTGATGCCGACCAGGCTGCCTTCACCGATGGTGCAGCCATGCAGCATCGCCATGTGGCCCACGCTGACGTTTTTCTCCAGCATCAGCGGAAATCCAGGATCGGCATGCAGCACCGAGCCGTCCTGTACCTGGGCATTTTCGCCGATGGTTATGAGTTCATTGTCGCTGCGCAGTACGCAATTCCACCAGATGCTGGCGTTGTTCTCCAGCACCACACTGCCGATGACCACTGCGTTGGGGGCGATCCAGTAGTCGCCTTTGCAAGTGACTTTGCGTTCGCCGAGACTGTATTTCATGCCGGTCCTTTTGCGGTTGATGTCGTGACGGGATCAGAACCCGACAGCCTGACCGTCGGTGCGCCGTTCAGAGGCTGCGAAATAGCCGTCTTCCATTTTGTAAATCAACTGCGCACGACCGAAGTCGGTGGACCAGCGATCGGCCTGCGGCATCTCGTGGCCGCGGGCGATGAGGTCGGCGATGGTTGCAGCCGGCACGCCGTGCTCAATGCCGACATTGAAGCCGGTGTCTATACGCCAGCGCGGTGCGTCAGAAGCCGCCTGCGGATTCTGCTGGTAATCGACCATACGCGAGACGACCTGCATGTGGCCCTGGGCCTGCATGGAGCCACCCATGACGCCGAAACTCATCAGCGGTTTGCCGTTTTGGGTCAGGAACCCGGGGATGATGGTATGGAAGGGGCGCTTGTTCGGGGCGACCACGTTGGCATGACCGGGTTTCAGGCTGAAACCGTAGCCGCGGTTTTGCATGCTGATGCCGGTTCCCGGCACCACCACGCCTGAGCCGAATCCGGCGTAATTCGACTGGATGTAAGACACCATCATGCCCGACTCATCAGCTGCGGTCAGATACACCGTGCCGCCTTTGGCGGGGGTGCCGAAGCCGGGATTGAGCGCTTTTTTCATGTTAATCAACTGCGCGCGTTTTTTCAGGTATGCCTTGTCAAGCATGTCGGCAGGTTTTACGCGCATGGTTGCCGGATCTGATACGTATTCATTAATGTCGGCAAAGGCGAGCTTCATCGCCTCGATCTGCAGATGCATGCTGTCCGGAGAATCGACCGGCAGCCTGGCCACATCGAAATTCTCCAGTATGCCCAGCGCGATCAGTGCTGCTATGCCCTGGCCGTTGGGCGGGATTTCGTGCAGGGTAAAGCCGCGGTAATCAATGCCGATGGGTTCAACCCAGTCGTTTTTATGGCCGGCAAGGTCCTCCAGTGTCATGGCGCCGCCGTGCTGCTTGGCCCAGGCGACGATTTTTTCGGCCAGATCGCCGTTGTAGAACGCCGCACCTTTGGTTTCGGCAATCCGCGCCAGGGTTTTGGCCTGTGCCGGGAAAATAAATTTCTCACCTGGTGCCGGAGCGCGGCCACGCGGCATGAACGCTTCGGCATAGCCGGGTTGATTCTTCAATTCAGGCGCCTGATTAGCCCACAGCCGGGCAATGGTGGGGGTCACCATGTAGCCGTCAGTGGCGTATTTGATCGCCGGTTCGAACAGATCGGCAAATGGCAGCTTGCCGAATTTTTCCGACATTTCGGCCCAGGCCGAGACGCAGCCCGGCACGGTGACTGAGTCCCAGCCACGCTGTGGCATGGCCTGTGCACCTTTGAACCGTTCTGCGGTCCATGCGGCCGGTGATCGTCCCGACGCATTCAAACCGTGCAGTTTCTTGCCGTCCCAGAGTATGCAGAATGCATCGCTGCCTATGCCGTTGCTGGTCGGTTCCAGTACCGTCAGTGATATGGCGCTGGCCAGTATGGCGTCCACAGCATTGCCGCCCTTGAGCAGCATGCGCAATCCTGCCTGCGCGGCCAGGGGCTGGGAGGTGGCTACAGCATTGCGCGCCAGTATCGGCATGCGCTGTGACGTATAGGGGAAATCGAAATCGAAGGGTGTCATCAATAGGCTCACAAAAAATACGGGGCGACCAGCCCCGTATAGTAACGCACCGCGCTGCGCGCGGACTGATCGGCGAACATCAGTTCGGTTCGATGCCCGCAGCACGCGCAACCTTGATCCATTTCTGGATTTCGGCGCGGTTGAATTTATCGTGTGCCTCGGGGGAACTGCCTACGGGTTCAGCGCCCTGGTCGATCAGGGTTTTGCTGACCTTGGGATCTTTCAACGCCTGCACCAGCGCGGCATTGACCTTGTCGATGATCGGTTTGGCAGTGCCCGCAGGCGCGAACATCGAAAAGCCGCTGGATACAACGAACCCCTTAAGGCCCTGTTCCTGCATCGTGGGTACAGTGGGGGCAGCCGGCGAGCGCTTCTCACCGGTCTGCGCGATCATGCGCAGCTTGCCCGTTGCAACATGCGGCACGGCAGCCGGCATGCTTGGGAATTGCAATTGCACATGACCACCCACCAGGTCGATCATGGAGGGGCCGCTGCCTTTGTAATGCACGGCTGTGAGCTTGATTTTGGCAGTGGAAATCAGCAGTTCCGCAGCCAGGTGACCCACAGTGCCGATGCCGGCTGTGGAGTAGAAAATGTCATTGGGTCGTGCCTTGGCCAGAGTGATAAATTCCTGCAGATTCTTTGGTGGCAGGGAGGGATGTATGACGAAGGCCGTAGGTACGTCGGCGACCACGCCTATGGGTACAAAGTCCTTGACTGAGTCATAAGGCAATTTCTTGATCATTGCCGGATTGATGGTGTGGCCAGCCGAGGCCATCAGCAGCGTATAACCGTCCGGAGAGGCGCGCATCACGTTTTCCGTGCCTATGGTGCCGCCGGCTCCGCCGCGATTGTCGATGATGATCTGCTGGCCGATGATCTCTGCCATCTTCGGTGCGAATATGCGTCCGATGATGTCGGTATTGCCGCCTGCAGCGAACGGGATCACCATGCGTATCGTTTTGGTCGGATAGTTTTGGGCGTGTGTGGGGGTGTTCAGGGCAAGGATGCCGGCGGTCAGGGCAATCCAGAATCGTGCGCTCATCATATCGATGCTCTCCTAGGATGGGTCTGCAGCAGAGTTGCAAACCGGGTGTATGAACAAGCGGGCGAGTTTACCAAGCCCGCCGCATTTGTGCTGCGTCGGATAGCTGCCAGTTTCATTATGTAGCCCTTCGGATACGAACGGAGCTGCAACTGACGGAATGTATGAGGCATTAAAGGAGGCGACCGCAGCCTCCGTCAATGTTCCTCATGGGTTGGCAGTTGTTGCCGTGACCTGACGGCAATTTCTTATTTTGGTGGAAGTCGCATCGTCTGTCAGTTTTTCACGATGTCGGGTTGCGAGGTCGGAGCGATGGCCGCATGGTGGAATTGTGCTGCGGTTCTTCCGGGGTGAACATACAGAGTAAAATCAGTGAGCCCCGCACGGGGCGTTTTTCCGGGAGACATAGGTATGACGAGCAAACGCATGACCATCATGGGTACCCGCCATGTCGTTGCGGCGGGCCATTATCTCGCCGCACATGCGGCCTTTGAAATTCTTGAAGCTGGTGGCAATGCCATTGATGCCGGCGTTGCCGCAGGACTGGCGATAGGCGTGTTGCAGACCGAAAAGGTCAATATCGGCGGTGTGGCCCCACAGATCATATTTACGGCTAAGGATCGCAAGGTGCACTCGATCGACGGGCTGGGTGTCTGGCCGCGCGCAGTGACGCCGGATTATTTCCTGAAAAAACACGGCGGCAAGATTCCGCCC
>JBBKXO010000232.1:0-2957 GCA_037969525.1 Burkholderiales bacterium
GCCATGCTCGCTGCGCAGCAGCGCCCACGCGTCCTCCATGCCGGTGACGATGCGGCTGCGGGATACCACGGCGATATGCGTCTCCGGCAGCAGGCTGGTCGTGGGCGGCGTATCTACACCTGAAAGCATCATCAGCGTGCCGGTCTCGGCGATCGCGCAAAAAGCCCCGGTGATACCGACCAGATCGTCACCCCGAGCCGCGCGCGAGTCCATCCGCAGTTTTTGCGCAGCCCAGTCGAGTGCAGCGAATTCCGGCCAGCACACCGCCACCGGCTTCAGTTTGTGCTCCAGTAGATAACGCGCCACCGCTGCGGGAATTTCCGCGGCAGACTCGACCACGTCCAGCGTCGTTGACAGCTTCTGTGCGCGGTCGCTAAAACGCGCCACCACGTCGGCCTCCACCTGCGGCCGCGGTCCCTGCGGATGCGCATCTATATATTGCGCCACCGTCTCACGCTCAACGGCCGGCACCGTAGCCGGCGCCTTGCCCTGACGGGTGCGGATGCGCGCAAGGATGTTTTCGCGTGCTGCCATGGTCTGCTCCTGCCTGCGCGCCCTAGCCCAGCGTCGGCATGTTGAAGCCGCCCGCCACCGCCTTGTCATCCGGCCAACGCGTGGTGACTACTTTGCCGCGGGTGTAGAAGCGCACGCCTTCGGGCCCATGTACATGCTGATCACCGAACAGCGAATTGCGCCAGCCGCCAAATGAAAAATACGCGATGGGCACCGGGATCGGCACATTGATGCCGACCATGCCGACCTCGATCTCGCGCTCAAACCGTCGCGCGGCACCGCCGCTGCGGGTGAATACCGCCGTGCCGTTGGCATAGGGGTTGGCGTTGATCATTTTGATGGCTTCATCCAGCGTCTTGACCCGCAGCACGATCAGCACCGGGCCGAAAATCTCGTCCTTGTAGATGGTCATGTCCGTGCGCACATGATCGAACAGCGTGGCACCGATGAAAAACCCGTCATCATGCCCCGGCACTTTGAGATTGCGGCCATCAAGCACCAGCTTGGCGCCCTCTGTTACGCCAGCATCCACATAGCCGGCCACCTTGTCGCGATGCAGCCGGCTGATCAACGGCCCCATGTCGGCCGCCTTGTCGTTGCCGGCGCCGATTTTCAGCTTGCCCGCCGCAGCCTTCAGCTTCGCCACCAGTTGATCGGCCACGCTTTCCACCGCAACCACTGCAGATATCGCCATGCAGCGCTCACCTGCCGAACCATAGGCCGCGCCGATCAGTCCGTCGGCGGCAAAATCGAGATCGGCATCGGCCAGCACCACCGCGTGGTTCTTTGCCCCGCCCAGCGCCTGTACCCGCTTGCCGGTCTGCGCGCAGGTCTCGTAAATGTATTTGGCGATTGGCGTCGAGCCGACAAAGGACACCGCTTTCACATCCGGATGCTGCAGCAGCGCATCCACCGCCACCTTGTCGCCATGCACCACGTTGAATACGCCATCGGGCAGGCCCGCCTCCTTGAACAGTTCGGCCATGCGCATGGAAGCCGACGGCACTTTTTCCGACGGCTTCAGCACGAAGGTGTTGCCGCAGGCGATCGCCACCGGAAACATCCACAGCGGCACCATCACCGGAAAATTAAATGGCGTAATGCCCGTGCACACGCCCAGCGGCTGGCGCATGGAGTGGGTATCGACACCGGTGCCGACATCCCCGCTGTGCTCCCCTTTCAGCAGATGCGGTATGCCCATCGCAAACTCGACGACTTCGATGCCGCGCTGCACCGACCCCGCGGCATCAGACAGCGTCTTGCCATGCTCGTCGGTGACCAGCCGCGCCAGTTCGTCGCGATGCGCATCGAGCAGTTCGCGGTAACGCATCAGGATGCGCGCGCGCCTGAGAGGCGGCGTATCGCGCCACCCCGGAAATGCGCGCTGCGCTGCTGCGACTGCCGCGTCGATGTCACGGGCGTCGGCCAGCGGCACCTGGCGGGTGATTTTTCCCGTCGCCGGATTGGTGACCCCCGCGCTGCGGGTCGAGGTGGCAGGTTGCGCCTTGCCGTCGATCCACAACGGGATGGTGGCTACAGTACCCATATCTGATGGTTTGTTCATGAAATTCTCCAAAACCTTAAAACCTTTTTAGCCACAGAGATCACAGAGGCCACAGAGAAAAACCCCTCGAAAGCTTTCTGCTCTTAATCTTCTCTGTGTCCTCTGTGAACTCTGTGGCTCATGCTTTTGACTTTGATTCTTTGTACATTTCCCGGAACGTCTTCCCCTCCGGTGCCGGAAAATCGCGCCGGTCGGTCCAGCCACCGCCGAACGGCAGGCTGCGGATCATGCCGTTGTCGCCGGCCATGGCTTTCAGCGCCCTTGCCTTGATGCGCGTCGCCAGACCATATAACAATGGTTGTTGCGCCAGCCAGCCCCACAGTTTCAGCGCCGCTACTTCGTGCCACGGCTTCAGCCCCTGCTCGAACTGGCGTTCACGCAGCTTGCGCAGCAAATCCGGCAGCGGAATTTTCACCGGACAGGCCACGCCGCATTGATTGCACAGCGTCGACGCATTGGGCAGGTCGCGAGCGTTCTCCAGCCCGATGTAGGTCGGCGTCAGGATCGAACCCATAGGGCCCGGATACACCCAGCCGTAAGCGTGACCACCGACACTCTGGTACACCGGACAATGATTCATGCATGCACCGCAGCGTATGCAGCGCAGCATCTCCTGCATGTCGCCGCCGATCAGTTTGGTACGGCCGGCGTCGACCAGGATCACGTGAAAGTGTTCCGGACCATCCTGATCACCAGGCCGGCGCGGGCCGGTGGTCACTGAAATGTAATTGGTGATGCTCTGGCCGGTGCCGTGGCGCGGCAACAGGCGCAGCAGTGTGGTCACATCCTCCAGCGTAGCCACCACTTTCTCGATGCCGGTGATCGCCACATGGACCTTGGGCAGCGTGGTCACCATGCGCCCGTTGCCTTCGTTGGTGAC
>JBBKXO010000233.1:0-3728 GCA_037969525.1 Burkholderiales bacterium
TCATGGCCGCAGGCTCGACGCTCGATTCCACGTTTTCATCGGTGGCAAAATCTTTCGGCCAGGAGTTGCCGCTGCTCGCCGGGCGCATGCCCAGCGCCAACGCAATCAAAATCGGCGTCTGGACGATGATCGTATTCGCCGTGCTCGGCAATGTGCCGATGATTGCCGGCACCGACATCCTCAAGGCCACCACCGTCAGCGGCACCATGGTCATGGGGCTGGCGCCGATATTCCTGCTTGCACCACTGGTCAAACACTCACCCTGGAGTTTTCACCTGGCGTTCTGGCCCGGTGTGCTGCTGGGTGTACTGCTCGCCACCGGCGCTGTTCCGGCATCCTGGGCCATCGGCACCGGCAAATATGCGCTGTTGCTGGGTGTCAATCTGTACGGGCTCGCCATCTGCTGCGCCGGTTTTTTGCTGCCGGTCGCCTGGCAGCGGTTGCGGAGATAAGCCTTGCAACCCGGACGCAGTTGCCCGCTGCATTACCGCTATGCGCCAGCGGTGCTTAACCGCAAGCCCGAACTCAGCGCAGAAACGCTGTATGTCATCGGCGGCCTCTACGGCAATCTGCCGGCACTCGATGCAGTGCGTGAACTCGTGGCGAACGAACCCGGCGGCGCAACGCTGGTATTCAACGGCGATTTCAACTGGTTCAACATTGATCCCGCCGGTTTCAGCGCTATCAATGAAGAAGTCCTGAAGCACACTGCACTGCGCGGCAACGTCGAAACCGAACTTGCGGGTGCAGACGATGGCGCAGGTTGCGGCTGCGGGTATCCCGAATGGGTAGGCAATGCCGAGGTTGAGCGCTCCAACCATATAGCGGCCTGCCTGCGCGCGACAGCGCGGCAGTTCCCTGCGTTGCGCGAACAGCTGGCCGCACTGCCCATGCATCTGGTGGCAGAGGTCGGCGGCGTGCGGGTGGCCATCGTGCACGGTGACGCGCACTCGCTCGCCGGATGGGATTATTCACGGGAGCGCCTTGCCGATCCAGCGCACCGCCGGAACATGCGCAACGACTTCAGCGCAACCGGTGCGCGCGTGATCGCCAGCAGTCACACCTGCCTGCCGGTGCTCGCCGAATTCGACACGGCAGACGGGCATGCGCTGTTGATCAACAACGGCGCCGCGGGCATGCCAAATTTCGCGCGGACGCGACATGGCGTCATCACCAGAATCTCGATCCGACCCGCCGCCGGTGCGGACGTGCTGTACGGCAGCAGGATTGACCACATCCATATCGACGCGCTGCCGCTGCATTACAACCATCCGAGCTGGCTTGCCCGGTTCAGCGCAAACTGGCCCGCTGGCTCGCCCGCACACACTTCTTACTTTCACCGCATCGTCAACGGGCCAGGCGCCTCGCAACAGGCAGACGCGCACCTGATGATGCATGCGGATTACCCGGAGCATACGTAACATGACGAACGAAGAATTTGACGCAGTCATCATCGGCGCAGGTCAGGCTGGACCGGCGCTCGCCGTGCGCTGCGGCGCGCAGGGGCTGAAAACCGCGATCATCGAGCGCAAGCTTTTCGGCGGAACCTGTGTCAACACCGGTTGTGTCCCGACCAAGACTCTGATCGCCTCCGCACGCGCGGCCGCAATGGCCCGTCGCGCAGCTGATTACGGCGTCGTAATCGACCAGCCGGTGCGTGTCGACATGAAACAGGTCAAGGCGCGCAAGGACAAAGTTGTGCAGCAATCGCGTACTGGCGTGAGAAATTGGCTGAAGGGCGCGGCCAACGTGACGGTAATCGAAGGACACGCCCGCTTCGTCGCGGCCCACGAGATATCAGTCAATGACCGGCGGCTCACCGCCAAGCGGATATTCATCAACGCCGGCGGCCGCGCGGCGGTACCGGACATTCCGGGCATTGGCGACGTCCCTTGCCTGGACAACACGTCGATGATGGAAATCGATGAGTTGCCGGAACACCTGATGATCATCGGCGGCAGTTATATCGGCCTTGAGTTCGCGCAAATGTATCGCCGGTTCGGCTCCAGAGTCACGGTATGCGAAATGGGACCGCGGCTGATCGGCCGGGAAGACGAGGATATATCGGACGGGGTGCGCGAAATTCTCGAGCACGAAGGCGTCGACTTACGCCTCAATGCGAAATGTCTCATGGTCAGGAAACGCGGCGGACGCATCGGTGTTGGTCTCGAGTGCAGCACGGGCGCGCCTGAAATTGAAGGCTCGCACCTGCTGCTGGCCGTGGGTCGACAACCCAATACGAATGATCTCGGCCTCAAAATTGCCGGCATCAAAACCGACAAGCGCGGCTATATCGAAGTTGATGACAGCCTGCAGACCAACGTGCCCGGCGTGTGGGCACTGGGGGATGTTAACGGTCGCGGCGCATTCACCCACACCTCATGGAACGACTACGAAATCGTCGCGGCGAATCTGTTCGATGGCGGCACCCGGCGGATCTCGGACCGCATTCCAACCTACGCCCTGTTCACCGACCCGCCGCTGGGACGAGCCGGAATGACGGAACGCGAGGCCCGCGCGTCTGGACGTCCGCTGCTGACCGCGAAGATGCCGATGACGCGCGTCGGCCGCGCGCGCGAGGTTGGGGAAACCCAGGGCTTCTTGAAAATCATAGTCGACGGCAAGACCAAGCGCATACTGGGTGCATCGCTGCTGGGTTTGAACTGCGACGAAGTCGTGCATGCCATACTCGATGTCATGTATTCCGACCAGCCTTTCACCGTTCTGCAGAATGCCGTGCATATACATCCCACCGTCACCGAGCTCATCCCCACTCTGCTTGGCGGACTGAAGCCGATCGAATGACGGCCCGCGCCACAGCCGCCGACCGGCACGCGGGCCTCGAGGCAGTCGCCCATCTACATTACCGGCAACGCCTGCCGGACTCCCCTGCCATCGCCACAGCAAGGTTGCCATGAAAAAAAGCAAACTGATTGCGTTCGCCGTCATTGCGGTGTTGATCGCAGCATTTTTCGCGTTCGGTCTCGACCGCTATTTCACGCTGGATTTTTTCAAGTCGCAGCAAGTCGCCATCAACGAGTATGTCGCCGCCAGCCCCATCCAGGCCGGGCTGATTTATTTCCTGATTTATGTCGCCGTGGCCGGGCTGTCGCTGCCGGGCGCCGGCATCACGACGCTGGTCGGTGGTGCCGTGTTCGGCCTGTTATGGGGCACGATAATTGTCTCGTTTGCATCCACCATCGGCGCAACGATTGCTTTTCTGATGTCGCGATTTCTGCTGCGCGACTGGGTGCAGGGGCGGTTCGGCGACAAGCTTAAACCCATCAACAACGGCATCGCCCGGGAAGGCGCGTTCTACCTCTTCGCGCTACGGCTGGTGTGCCGGCGTTTCCTTTTTTCGTGATCAATCTGGTGATGGGCCTGACATCGATCAAGACCCGGACTTTTTACTGGGTCAGCCAGCTGGGCATGTTCGCCGGCACCGTGGTTTACGTCTATGCGGGCACGCAACTCGGTGAGTTCAAGATATCCGCCGGCCTGCTGCTGGCATTCGCGCTGCTGGGCTTGTTTCCGCTGATTGCGAAAAAAGTGCTCGACGCGCTGAAGGCGCGCAAAGTCTATGCCGGGTGGTCAAAACCAAAGTCTTTCGACCGCAACCTGATTGCCATCGGTGCGGGTTCGGCGGGACTGGTCGCGTCGTACATTGCGGCTGCAGTCAAAGCAAAAGTCACGTTGGTCGAGAAACACAAGATGGGCGGCGACTGCCT